>JAKSIM010000023.1 GCA_024398845.1 Fibrobacter sp.
TAATGAAACGATGAAGATTCTCCAAAGATGATCCTTGCGCTTCTTCTTTTTTATGGCTCTCATCGCAGCGGTGTTTTTGGCGGTTTGCATTTTTTGCGTGCTTCTGGAATTTTTTGCACTTTCGCTTGCGACGAATTGCGATAATTTTTGAATGAAGTTTTTGCCGAGGTACCCGCCCATAAAGAAGAAAAGGGTGGTGAGGTCGCGTTCGATGCCAAGCGGCAAGCGGATGTGGTTCCTGCTCAGGTTCCAGCCGATGGCTATGCATACGGCAGCAATAACTGCGATGGCGAATTTATTGGACTTTACCGCTTTTTGGACAAGGTAAAATATAAGGCTTATGGAATAAAGCGTAAATACGAACCAGATGGGACCCGAGCCGATGGAGGATTTGCCGGCGACGAAAATTTTTGCAAAGTTCCAACCGATGTATTCCTTGAGACTATGGATGTCAGGATGGGTCATTAGAACGACCATTTTCGGGGCGCGGGGGAATAAGTCAAAATTCCAGACAACGGGGTCCAGCAACAAGAATAGCAGGGAAAGCGCTACGTACGGAAAGAACAGGACCCGTGTTTTGTGGGCGAAGTAATCCTTGAATTTCGGGAATCGTCGTGTGCTGAAAAGGACTCCGGAAATGAAGAAAAACGAGGACATTCTAAAGTCGCTCAGGTTTTCCATGCCGAGGTTGATGCTTGCGAAACTTTGCTCCACATGGTAGATGCAAACGAGCAACAGGACGAGTCCCTTGAACTCGTCTATCCACTCAATCCTGTTTTGTGTTGTTGCCATGAGGCGTTTACCCAATCCTTTTTTTTAGAACCATCTACGCTCGTTTTCGATGGTTGTATTTGGTCCGTGCCCCGGGAAAACGACTGTTTCTCCAGGGAGCGTCAAAAGTTTGTGCTTAATGCCCAAAATAAGGGATTCTTCGTCGCCGCCAAAGAGGTCCGCGCGGCCCATGCTCCCAGCAAAAAGGATGTCGCCCGGGAATAGTACCGGCACGGATTTTGCTCTGTCTGCCGCGATAGCATCGGTTGCGTTTTCTGAGGCCGCGCCATTAGCAGCAGTGCTGGTTTCGCCGTCATTCGCGTTTTCACAGTAGAACGCGATGCCGCCGGGGGAGTGCCCCGCCACGTGAATCACGTGCAACTTGATTCCCGGAACTTCGACGATGTCGCCTTCAGCCAAAAAGTTGCCTAGGGCGGGAGCGGGGTCCGGACAAGGCAACCCGAACATCATGCTTTGTTCTTCTTGCAGGTCAAGTAAAAAGTTGTCCTCTTCGTGCGCTTCCGCCTTGATGCCGAATTCGCGTTCCGCAAAGGCGTTCCCCAGCACGTGATCCAGGTGCAAATGGGTGTTCAAGACCCTCCTGACCACAAGGCTTTCGCTTTTGATATATTGCAAAAGGGTGCCTTGTTCCTGCGGATTCGAAGCGCTCGGGTCTATCAAAATGGCGTCGCCAGCCTTGTTGCTTAAAATAAAGCAGTTTACGCCGAAGGGATTGAAAGCAAATTGCTTGATTTTCATGCTTTAAATATAGTTTGTAGCCCCTTTAATATGGAAGTGTAATTTTCTATATTGCGCCGCGAAAATGAGTGAAAGGAGAAATCATGAGTAAAGATTTGAAGGAAAGAGCTCTTGAATATCACGCTATGGGGAAGCCGGGCAAAATTGAAATTGTGCCCACCAAGCCGCATAGCACGCAGACTGATTTGGGTCTTGCCTATACACCGGGCGTTGCAGCTCCTTGCCTTGAAATTGAGAAGAGTCCCGAAACCGCTTATGACTACACGGGCAAGGGAAACCTGGTTGCGGTCATCAGTAACGGAACCGCCGTTCTTGGACTTGGCGACATTGGCGCCCTCTCGGGTAAGCCGGTGATGGAAGGTAAGGCTTTGCTTTTCAAGATTTACGCGGGTATCGATGTTTTCGATATTGAAATCAACGAAAAGGATCCCAAGAAGTTCATCGAGATTGTAAAGGGAATCGCCCCGACGTTTGGTGGCATCAACCTGGAAGACATCAAGGCTCCGGAATGCTTTGAAATTGAGGACACCCTCAAGGCCGAGCTCGATATCCCGGTGATGCACGACGACCAGCACGGTACGGCCATCATTTCTTCTGCAGGCCTCTTGAACGCTATCGAAGTCGCGGGCAAGAGCATTCGCGATGTGAAGATGGTGGTGAACGGCGCCGGTGCCGCGGCAAGCGCCTGCACAAAACTTTACCTCTCTCTCGGCCTCAAAAAAGAAAATCTCGTGATGTGCGACAGCAAGGGCGTCATCCGCAAGGACCGCAAGGGCCTTAGCGAAGCGAAGGCTTTCTTTGCTACAGACCGTACCGACATTGAGACGCTTGCCGATGCCATGAAGGGTGCCGACGTGTTTGTGGGCCTCTCTAAGGGGAACATTCTCACTCGCGAAATGGTGCGCAGCATGGCTGACCAGCCGATTGTTTTTGCTCTTGCAAATCCGACTCCGGAAATCAGCTACGAAGAAGCGATGGCGAGCCGTGGCGACTTGATTTTTGCAACGGGCCGCAGCGACTATCCGAACCAAGTGAACAACGTGATTGGTTTCCCGTACATTTTCCGCGGGGCCTTGGACGTTCGTGCCACTTGCATTAACGAACACATGAAGCACGCTGCCGTGCGTGCGATTGCTTCGCTTGCTCACCAGCCGGTTCCGGACGTGGTGAACATTGCTTACAACTCCCAGCGCTTTACGTTTGGCAAGGAATACTTGATTCCGAAGCCCTTGGATCCGCGCCTTCTTACGGAAGTTTCCATTGCGGTGGCGAAGGCTGCTATCGAAAGTGGTGTAGCCCGCAAGCCCATTACCGATTGGGACGCTTATTACGATCGCTTGCGTGACATGATGGGCTACGACAACAAGCTCATCCGTCAGTTCTGCGATACGGCTCGCAGCAACCCGAAGCGCGTGGTGTTTGCCGAAGGTGGCCACCTCAACATGATTAAGGCGGCAGTGCAGGCAAGAGCCGAAGGCGTGGCGTTTCCGATTCTCTTGGGCAATGCCGAACGTATCCAGCTTTTGGCCCAGAAGGAACAACTCGACCTTACGGGTATCAAGATTGTGAACCCGCGCAGCGCCGAGGAATTTGAACGTCGTCGTCATTACGCCGAAATTTACGCTCAGGAAAACGGCCGTAACGGTGTGGTGTTCGAAGAAGCTCGCGATGACATGTACGAAGTGAACCACTTTGGTATGATGATGGTGAAGACCGGCGATGCCGACGCCCTCATTACTGGCGGTTACTCCAAGTACAGTGAAACCATTGAAATCGCGAAGGACATCATTGGCATTCGTCCGGAATACAAGCACTTTGGCGCGTTGCATATTTTGAGCACGAAGAAGGGAACGTTCTTCCTCGCCGATACGCTCGTGAACCGCAATCCTGATGCCGATACGCTCGTGGATATTGCAAAACTTACGCACGATGCCGTGCAGTTCTTTGCTCACAATCCGGTGATGGCAATGCTCAGCTACGCAACCTTTGGCAGTGACCGCGCAAGCGAACGCGGTACCGCACATACGGTACGAGAAGCCGTTCAGAAGATTCAAGAACTTCACCCGGATTACGTACTCGATGGCGAAATGCAGGTGAACTTTGCTTTGAACAAGGAACTTCGCGATGCGAAGTACCCGTTCAACAAGCTTGCCGGTAAAAACGTGAATACGCTCATCTTCCCGAGCCTCTCTGCGGCAAATACCACTTGCAAGATGCTTCTCGAAATGGGCGTGGGTGAATCCATCGGTCCTGTGCAGATGGGCCTTAACAAGCCTGTGCACTTTACCGATGCCGAAAGCTCCGTGCATGACATCTTCAACTTGACTGTGGCCGCCGTCGTGGACGCCATTGTGCAAGAGAAGAAAGATGCCGAAAAAGCTCTGAAGAAACTTGACAATCTTTGGTAAGTTCGTTAGTTCGGTTACCGGATTCGAGTAAGGTTAAAAAAACGCGCAGTTGAAATAGACTGCGCGTTTTTTGTATTGTGGGAGTGCGTGTTGATTCACGCCACGGCTTTTTTATTTGAGCATCACCTTGAGCATGCTTGTGCCGCTCTTTGCAATGTACAGACCCTGATGAAGACCTTCGAGGCTCATGGTCGTCGTGACGCCGTCGTTTGCGGTGCGCACGAGTTTTCCGCTCAAGTCAAACAGCTGGATGGCCTTGCTAGAGACGAGCATGTTGCCGTTTCGCACGAGAGTGCTTGTGGCGAGGCTGCGAACTGGATTGATAGCTGTGCTTCCATTTGCAGGTGCCGTCGAGGTGATGAGTTTGCCACTTGCCGTTCCTTCCAAAGAGGCATTCGTTTTGTCAAAGTTCTGCAGCACGACGGTGGATCCATCCGCCTTGTACAGGAGTATGTTGTCGAGGTCAATGGTTCCGCCAACTTGCGGGCCGTAGACGTTGATACCGAAGGCGTTGACTGCATCTTTGTTTTGAATGTTCAAACCGTCGGCACCGATCGCGAGTTTGTATGTTTTCCAACCGGCGTCAATTTCGCTTGCGTCAAAGTTGTAGTCGGCCCAGTCCCATTTGTCTCCGCTCATGACGAACGCTGCTACGGTAGCCCAGGCACTGCCGTTACAACCTTCCTTGGTTTCGTCGGTGCAGGGGCCTGCGGATTCCACGTTAATCTTTGCGTCAAAGGATATGGCAACATAGTCGCTCCACTTGGCCGATTTCATATTAATGCGAATCGTTCCCGTTTCGCTGGAGTCGGCTGTCTTGGAGGTGTATGTGACTTCGAGCATCTTGTTTGATTCGTCGGTACTTGCTTGTACCAGGGAATCTAAGTTGCTCTGGCCTTCGTAAGTGGCCTGACCGTATGCGGTGAGCATGGAATTGAGAGTCTCTACATCAACGATGTCGCCCACGTTTCCGCCGAACTTGTTCGTTTGGCGACGGATGATGGTGAAGTTGCCGTCTCCTTCGTCACCGGTATCCCAGACGCACGGGATAATGCCGCGCTCTTTGGCGGATTTTACGGTGTAGCCGTACCAGGCGGCGCGTGCTTCCAGGTGCTTTTTCAGGTTGTCGCCAGTCAGAGCGTTCAAACGCTTTATGGAACCCATTTCGCCGATGACGACGGGAATGCCTTTGGAGGTAAACGCATTTTTGAGTTTGTCAAACTGGCTGTCGATGGACTTTTTGGAGCCGAGGGTTGTTCCGGAGCAGGTGCGCTTTGTGTCGCCGGTAGTCACGTCTTCCCAATAATAGAATACGCCACCCCAGTCTTCGTCAGCTGTCATGAGGGTGAGCTGGTACGGGTAGAAGTGTGCTTCGGCCATGGTGTAGCCGTCTCCCGCTTCGTCGGCGGGGTAGTTGTTGGCGAGCAGCTCGTACTTGTCAATTTCGGTGCGCGGCATTTGCACCACGATGGTACGGGTGGCGTTGTTGCCTCCGGAGGAGCGTACGCCTTTGATGCAAGCTTCATGGAATTGCTTTAAAACCTGCATGCGAGTTGCGTCAAAAGCCCACTGGCCATTGTCCGCGCCGCCGTTCCACGGGTCGTTTACGCCTGGTTCGTTCGCACTTGCAAAAATCAAGTGTTCGTCGTATTCCTTGAATTTGTCTGCAATTTGCTTCCAGTAATTTTGTTGCTTCGTGGCGACGGTTGCTGCGGAACTTGTCACGAGTCCTGTTTTGTCGTAGCCTTCGCCGTCAAATACGTGGTCTTCAAGCCAGCCATTATCCCAGTGGCTGTTCAAAATGGCGTACATGCCGTTGTTGATAACGAGATCGACGACGGTTTTTACGGAATCAAGCCAGCCGGCGTTAATGGTGCCGCCACTTGCGTGGCTATCCCAAGCGCAAGGAATGCGGACGGTTCCAAAACCAGCGGCTTTGATGGCCTTTACGTAAGCGGCGTCCGGGAAGGGGTTGCCCCATGCCGTCGGATTCGATGGCACTTCCATGGTGTTGCCAATGTTGTAACCGAGGCCCATGTCGCTAACGAGTTCGCTAGACTTGGGAAGCGCGAAACATACGGAGGCGGCTATGCCTGTGATGGTTACGACTTTGCCGAATGTGCGGATTTGGTTTTTCATAATAGTCTCCAAAGTTATCCCGATATCATAAAAATATTTTTGAAAAGATTGTATTGCATCTTTTTTTGTATTGAAAAAATTTTTTGTGGTGAAAAATACGCAACACTTATAAAATAGATTATTTCTTGGTGACCCCAAAAAGTGGAATATGGCTTAAAATCAACGAAAAAAAGCCCGGGGACGAACCCCGGGCAGTAAATGCAGGACACTCCAACCTGCAATATGCTTTGGCTCTCTTTTATGAGCTTGTCCTAAATTTAGATAGGGTATGGAGTAATAAGACAAAAAGAAACACATCACGTTGAAAAAGTGATGTGTGATTTTCAACACACGTAAATTGAAATTTACGGTTAAAAAGCCTTATATAAGCCTTAGTGCGCTATGAGCCAGTTTTCGCCAAAACCGACGCTTGCGACAAGAGGAACCTTGAGTTGCATGGCGTTTTCCATTTCGGATTTTACCATGGCAGAGAGTTCCTCTACGCGGGCCTTGGGGCACTCGAACACGAGTTCGTCGTGGACCTGCAGCATCATCTTGAGCGGAAGTTGCTCGTCGTTGATGCGTTTTTGAATGCGAATCATGGCAATCTTGATGAGGTCGGCGGCGCTTCCTTGCACGGGTGTGTTCACGGCCATGCGTTCGGCCATTTGCGATTCCATGCGGTCGGAGCTGTCGATGCCAGCAATGTAGCGACGGCGGCCGCTGAGCGTTTCTACATAGCCGTCGCGGTGTGCTTCCTGTTTCGTGGTTTCGATGAATTCCTGCACGCCCTGGTACATGTCAAAATATCCGGTAATAAAGTCCTTCGCCTGTCCCATCGGGATTTTCAAGTCGCGGCTTAGTCGGAATGCGGTCATGCCGTAAAGTACGCCGAAATTCACGACTTTTGCATCGCGTCGCATGTCGCTTGTGACTTCTTCCAGCGGGACTCCGTAAATGGCGGCAGCGGTGCGGGCGTGGATGTCGATTCCTTCCTTGTAGCTTTCGATGAGGGCCGAGTCTCCGCTCAGGTGCGCAAGCATTCTAAGTTCAATTTGCGAGTAGTCAACTGCAAGGATTACGTTGTCCTTGTTTTGCGGGACGAACGCGGCGCGAATTTTTTTTCCGAGATCGCTTCTCACAGGAATGTTCTGCAAGTTCGGGTCGCGGCTGCTGAGGCGCCCTGTGGCGGTTCCCCACTGAATAAAGCTTGTGTGGATGCGCTTGGTTTCCGGGTTCACGAGCGTCGGGAGTACCGAGACGTAGGTGCTTTGCATCTTTTTGAGTTCGCGGTATTCAATGATGGCGAATACAATCGGGTGCGGCGCTCGGACGGAGAGTTCTTCGAGTACTGCGGCATCGGTACTGCGCTTTTTGATTTCGGGGAGGCCGAGCGTATCGAACAGCACTTCGCCCAACTGCTTCGGGCTTCCGATATTGAATTCGAGGCCCGCCATGTCGCAAATGTCTTTTTCGAGGTGAACAATGCGACGTTCCAAATCGGCACCGAGTTCCTTGAGAACGGACGTGTCAATAAAGGCTCCGACGCCCTCCATCTGGAAGAGCACCTTGAGCATGGGCATTTCTTGATTAAAGAAATATTTTTCGTAATCGCGTTTTTGAAGGTCTGCGCGAAGCGGCGCCCAGAGGCGAAGCGTGAATACCGCATCTTCGGCACCGTATTCCGAAGCGTCTCTGGTGGGCGTGCGGTTGAACGTAATCTGATTCTTGCCACGACCAATCAAATTCTCGATGGGAATCATCTCGTGTTGCAATCGCTGCATTACCTGATTGTCAAGGCCAAGCCCCGTTTGCCCGGGGTTCACCATCCAGGCGGCAATGAGCGTATCGACGAGATTAGCGTTTTCAATTTGCTTTTGTGTGAGGCCAAAGGCGCGTGCGAGAACGTGCAAATCGAATTTGGCATTGTGAAAAATGAGCGTGCGCGCGCTTTTGCAGGACTCGTCCCAGAATTCCAAGAACCACTGGCGCGTGGTCTCAAAATCAAAATTTCCTTTTTCGCATACAGGGAGCGGAAATCCAATGTCGTCTGTATGTCCAAGCGGAATGTAGTAACCCTTGTCGGCGACTTTATTTTCGGTGGATGCGGCGAGGCAAAGGCCAACAATTTTGCATTGCATGGGGTCGAGCCCGTCCGTTTCGGTATCGATGCCGATTTCGGTCGCTTCTGCAAATTCAGATTTCAGTTGCTCGAATTTTTTGACTGAATCAACGCAAATGTAAGTAGGGAGTGCTTCGGTGCCAAAGTCTGCAACCACCGGGGAACTGTCACCGTTTTCGTTGCCGTTTGTGGCGGCGTCATTCGCGGTGCTATCTTCGGTACCTTCCTTTATAAAGCCCGCCTTGCTCGGAACATTTTCTAGCAATCGTAGCAAGCTGTTGATTTCGTGATCCTTGAAAATGTCGGCTAGCGTATCAACGTGGATTCCGTTGAATTCGAGGGCGTCCAGGTTTCCGCTGAAGGCGCGCTTGGTCTGGAGTGTCACGAGTTCGCGGCTGAGAAACGCCTGCTCCCTGTTGTTCGCAAGGTTATCGTGCAAACCCTTCTTTTTTATGTTGTCCAGGTTCGCATAAATGTTGTCCATGTCGCCAAAGTCGTTCAGCAACTGGATGGCAGTCTTCGGGCCCACTTTCGGTACCCCAGGCACGTTATCGCTTGCGTCACCCATCAACGCAAGGTAGTCGCGAATCTTTTCGGGCGGGAGCCCATACTTTTCGAGGACCTGTTCAGGGCCAAAATCAATACCGTCTGCGCCTTTTTCCAAATGGAACAGGTGAATTTTATCGTCCACGATTTGCGACATGTCCTTGTCTTTGGAAACGATAAAAATGCGGTCAAAACCGGCCTCGCGGGCGGCAATGGCGGTACTTGCCATCACGTCGTCGGCT
This sequence comes from Fibrobacter sp., assembly GCA_024398845.1. Lineage (GTDB taxonomy): Bacteria > Fibrobacterota > Fibrobacteria > Fibrobacterales > Fibrobacteraceae > Fibrobacter. The sequence goes on from JAKSIM010000023.1 coordinate 8,967, forward strand.
TCGTAGCCGGGCTCTGCCAAAAGCGGAATTCCGCTTGCTTCCATGGATTCGCCAAGCAGCGGCATCTGGGCCGCCATTTCTTCGGGCATGGGGCCGCGATTCGCCTTGTAGTCTGGGTAGAGTTCGTGCCTAAAAGTCTTTGTGTGCGCAACGTCCCTCGCAATCGCAAAATGAGTTGGCTTGTGCTTTGCCAAAATGCGGAGCACCGCCCCCCAGTAGCCGTGCATCATGGAAACGTCTTCGCCCTTGCTGTTCTTGAGCGGATTTTGACTGTAGGCATAGAACATGCGGAACGCAAGTGCGTAGGAATCGAGCAGTAGTAAAGTCTTTTCGGCCATGCCTTGAATGTAGCAAATATTTTGATTTGCCGGGCGTGCTATAGCTCGCGTTACTAAATGCGCTAGGTAAAAAGCGTGTTGGACTGTTTTAATTGCTTTACGAGAAAGCCTTATATAAGTTCCTGATGACGTCGCTCGGGAGCATGCTGTATGCTCCCATGGTTTCTCGCGTGATGCGCCCTGCCTTTTGGTGCAAAAGAGCTCCAAGGATGGCCGCTTCGGTTGTGGGTAAACCTTGGGCGAGGAGGGCGACAATGATTCCCGTAAGAATATCTCCAGATCCGCCTTTGGCGAGTCCTGAATTTGCGGTAGGAACCACAAAAATGCGCCCATCGGGACTTGCGATATACGTGGGGACACCCTTGAGTAGAATTACTTTGTTTGTGTTCTTGGCGGTTGCCCGTAAAACGGCGGGAATGTCGCTGCTGTTTTCGGGAAGTTTCCCGAATAAACGCTCGTATTCGCGCGTATGTGGCGTCAAAATGGCGGGTGTCTTGATATTCTTTAAAATGGAGGGCTCCGAGGCAATGGAATTCAGGGCGTCCGCGTCAATAACGACGGGTTGGTCATCAATTCTCGACAAAAATTCCAAAACGAATTCCTTGGCCGCAGGCGTGCATGAGAGTCCGGGGCCTATTGCGATGGCTTGGTTTTGGGCTGCTTTGTACAAAAGAATCGGAAGGTTCCCTGGTTGTACGGTCCCATCGGAACTGTCGGGTAGACTCACAAAAACAGGTTCCGTGAGTTTGGCCTGGAGTGAGGGCGTTGCGCTTGCTGGGGAGGCGAGAGTGACAAGGCCCGTGCCGCTGCGGAGGGCCGCCTTTGTACATAAGACTGCGGCTCCAGGCATGTCTTTGGAACCTGCGATAATCAAGGCACAACCTTGCTTGCGCTTGTCGCCCCATTCATTGCGTGGTGGCAAAAGTTCAGGAATGATTTGTTCATTGGCGAGGAATGTGTTGTCGCTGAATTTTTGAGCGAGTTCCTCGGGAAAATCTAGAGCCGCGACAGATACTTTTCCGAATGCAGCTCCGCCTTCGATGGTGTAGGCATCCAATCTCGGGTACCCAAAAAGAAGCGTCTCTTGGGCGTTAATGTGAGGAACGTTTAATATGTGGAGGAATGAGTCATACCCGGTCGGAACATCCGCTGCAATAACGGGAACCTTACTCTGGTTGATGGCGATAACGGCCTTTTCGTATTCGGGGCGAAGCTCGCCTCGGGCTCCAAGTCCGAGCATGCAATCCACAATGAGCTTGAACTGCTTTAGAGGAGCGTCCTTGTAGAAGGGAATAATCTTCCCTCCGGCTAGAGTAAAGTCTTCATAAGCCATTTGGGCTTCGTTCTTGTATTTTGCGGGATTGCAGACTCCGTACACGGTGCAGGGAATGCCTGCGTCAGTCAAGTGCTTGGCGAGAACGAGTCCGTCGCCACCGTTGTTTCCGGCGCCTACAAAAACGGCGACCGGAGTTGCCAGTCTAGCCTTGATGAATTCAAAAAGGGCGTGTCCGGCCTGCTTCATTAGCTGGTACCCAGCCTGTATTGCAGATGTGCCTGCGTTCTGTGAGGCGTAAAGTTTTTTGGACTCAGAGTCTAGAGTCTGCATATTTTCGGTGCTCAGAATCGAAAATTCTGTTTTTGGTGCAAATAATTGGATTTTCGTCATGTTTCTGAATATAAAAAACGCTTGCAAATACTTGTCAAGAATATTTTAGATATATTACAAAATGGTCTGTTTGAAAATACAGGATCAAAAAAAATGGATCTGGGATTGTCATTTTCGGGATTGCTAGTTGTAGCTTTGTGCGTTGTGGACGGGCTTATTGCCGTTTCTGCGTTCAAAAAGTCTGGCAAGGTAGGTCTGTATCTTGGCTTGGCTAGCGTTTGGGCGTGTTTTACGACCGCCGTGTATGGACTCCGACTGCTGGTGTCTAGTGCTTTCTTTAATTTGATGGTGTCACGGTTGTATTCTGTGGGCATGATCGTTATGCTGTTTTGCATGCTCATGTTTGTGCGTCACCATACCGAAATTCATCTCTCTAGGCGCTCGTCTGTCGTCTGCGGTTTTGTATTTGTGTTAGTTTGTCTGGATTCTGCGTTGTTGCTGCTTTCGCCTCTTATGAGCGAATCCGTTTTCCTATCGTTCTACTATGTTCATAGCGGTTTTGCGCATTTGCTAATTGCCTGTGCCGTAGCCATGCTGCTGTACAAGATTTATGAAACTCCTAAAGAATACAAGTTCATGTACATGTATTCGTGCTTGAGCATTTTGTTCATCTTGTTTGTCAATACGGTGTTCTTAAATGTTTCGGCTTTCCAGAATTTTGACTATGCCAATGTTTCTGTTGTGCTTTACAGCATTTGCGCCTGCGTGTTTTACTGGAGCTGTTTTATCTATGCTTCGCATGGCATGCTGTATCATTTTAAAAACAGCATCTTCGAAAATGTGGACCAGGGCATTGTGCTGTTTGACCGTACCGACCGAATTATTTTGCATAACGAACTTGCCCATAAATTTTTGCCTGTGACTTCGCTTGACCCAAAGGAATCGTTGCAACAGTTTTTAAAAGATTGCGGCATTCCTCCTTTGGACGAAAATATTAGTGGTGGCTATTCATTCCAATGTATGATTCACCATGATGGCGTAAGCACGCCTTTGCGTTGCGATTACCGACTGATTACCAATAAAAAAATGAAGGTTATTGGTAAGCTTTTCATTTTTACGAATACGGTTTTGGAAACTGACATTTTGACGGGCTTCCACAACCTGGATGCCTTTGAAGTTTTTGTGAAGGAGTCCAATACCTACTTTGATGATGAAATTGTATCGGTCTCGGTTTGCGATATTAACGGACTTTCGTTGGTGAATGCTTCTAAGGGGCGCTTAGCGGGAGATGCATTGCTTAAGGAACTGGCGGACACTTTGAGGAACTTTTTTCCAAGTGATTCTTACTTTGTTCGTGGCCGCGATGCAACCTTGATCGTGGTGAGCTATAGCTTGACTGAAGGCGAAACCAAGAATTTGTGGAATAAGGTAAAAGCTGCAGTTTCGACAGATGTGGTTTATGCCATTAGCCTTGGTAGGCGAAATGTCAATGGTGTTCTCGGTGCGGTTGATAATGCCTGCCGGGCCTTGCGTCAAAAGAAACTTCTTGACCAAAAATCGCTTCATTCGTCGGCGCTTTCGTCTTTGATTCGAGCCTTGCAGGAGTGCGATAATGATACCGAAGCGCATGTGAAAAGAACGCAACTTATGGGCGCTGAATTGGGAAAACGCTTGGGATTTACTGACGTTCAGCTGAGTGACCTTTCGCTTTTATGCTTGCTCCATGATATTGGTAAAATCGCCATTCCGCTAGAAATCTTGAACAAGCCTGGAAAGTTGAATGGCGATGAATGGCTGGTAATGAGGACGCATCCCGAAAAAGGCTATCAAATTGCGAATAGTTCTCCGGAATTGCGCGGCATTGCCGAGTTGATTAGACACCATCATGAGCGTTGGGACGGCAAGGGTTACCCCGATGGGCTCAGTCGCGAATCAATCCCGCTACTTTCCCGTGTCATTTCTGTGGTGGACGCTTACGATGCCATGGTGAGCAATCGCGCTTATCGTAAGGCGATGGCCCGAGACGCGGCCTTGGCCGAACTCGTTCGTTGTGCCGGGGCGCAGTTTGACCCGATGATAGTTTCTGAATTTGTCCATATGCTTGAGGTCAATAAGTATTTGGGCGTTTCTCAATCAGGTATTACTCCCAGGGACGGACTTCCGGTTATTGAAAACGAGTTGACGAATTCACCGCAACATACAAAAGAAGAGTGCGTGCATCCTGTGAACTTTATGAATTATATGCTGGATGCGGCTTCGCTAAAAATTCTTACGGTCAACAAAGCTTTTGAAGAAATTTCTGGCTATACGCAAGCCGATGTAGACCGCTTGGATTTGAATCAGGCGGACTTGATTCCTGAAGAGGACCGTACGGAATACCTTTGTATGGTAAGCGAATATTTGGCGAAAAATCCAATTGCGTATTTTGAACACCGATTTGTGCGCAAGAATGGAAATATTATTTACGTGCTGTGTATGGGCCGTTTGCATTTTGATGCCGCCACAAAGTGCTCAAAGATTGAAGTCATTGTGATTGATTCCTCGAATACGTACGTTGTTCAGCAAGTTATGGAAAAACAGCGCCATAAGGCCGATAAGCAACTGCGCTATTGGGAAGATACATATCGCAAGGATTCCTTGACGGGGCTCCTTTGCCGTTCGGCGTTCCAGAATGATGTGGAACAGAAGCTACTCGAGAATAAGGAAAAGGTTATGCTTTTGATGCTCGATGTGGATAAGTTCAAGGAATACAATGATACGTATGGTCACCATATGGGTGATGAGTTCTTGATTCTTGTGGCGCAAACGTTGGAAGGGGCGCTTCGCGAGGAGGACCTCTCGTGCCGTATGGGGGGTGATGAGTTTGCTGCAGCGCTGTTCTTTAAAAAGGAATGTTCGGACGAATTCATGTTCAAACGTGCTCAGCAGATTTTTGATAAGATCAACATGTCATTGAACTCGAATACTCGCGGAACAACGCTTTCGATGGGTGCGGTCATTGCTGACCAAGAGAAGAATTCCTTTAACAAGATTTACGAGGCGAGTGACCGCGCTCTTTATAAGTCCAAAGAGAATGGTCGTGGTCGTCTATCTTTGAATTAACTAAAACCTGAATAAAAAAAGGAGCCTTTCAGCTCTTTTTTTTGCAATTGGTGTCCGGCGTAAGACCGTTGAGAAGGTTAGTAAAGAAGTTCCTTATCGAAATTCCTGTTTACTAACCACCAACCACCGACCACTACTTCACAATCAGCATCGAATCATCCCAGGCTTCTCGTGAGACTCCGCGCTTTAGCGCGGGAGAAAAACTTCGTTTATCGATAGTCGAACGAAATCGCTTTGGCGAATGTTACTTGGCACTTTAGTGCCTAGTAACTTCCAATAGGGATTAGAAGCCTGACAAAAAAGGAACCCTCTCGGGTTCCTTTTTAACACCGACTAGTGTCGGTGTTGACGATTCATAGAAATTATTTCACGATCAGCATCGAATCGTCCCAGGCTTCGTGCTTTTCGAAGCCCATGAGGTTCGCTGTGGTTGCGGCGAGGTTCGAGAGACCCCAGTCGCCTTCCTTGAGGGCAAGCTTGCCACCGGAAACATTGTCGTACAAGATGCACGGAACCTTGTTAAGCGTGTGGCTGGTCTTTGCCTTGAAGCTGCCGTCCTTGTTCACCTTCGGCATGCCGGTCTTCTTGTCGATTTCGTACATTTCGTCGGCGTTACCGTGGTCGGCGGTAATGATTGCAACACCGCCCATGGCGTCAATCACCGGGAGGAGTCGAGCAAGGCCGATATCCACAGCTTCGATAGCCATGGTAGCTGCACGGAAGGAGCCTGTATGGCCCACCATGTCGCCGTTCGGGTAGTTGCAGCGGAGCGTCTGGTACTTGCCGCTCTTCAAAGCTTCAATCATGGCGTCGGTCACTTCGGCGGCCTTCATCCACGGGCGCTGTTCGAACGGGACTACGTCAGACGGAATCTCGAGGTAGGTTTCGCCGTCAAACTTGCTGGAACGGTTACCATTCCAGAAGTAGGTCACGTGGCCGTACTTTTGCGTTTCGGAGCAGGCAAACTGCTTGATGCTGGATTCGGCGAACCATTCGCCGGAGGTTTCCTTGATGGCCGGAGGCGGCACGAGGAAGCGGTTCGGGAGCTTGAGGTCGCCGTCGTACTGCAGCATGCCGGCGTAGCAAACCTTGGGGAAGCGCTTGCGGTCGAATTCGGTGAAGTTTTCTTCTTCGAAGGCGCGGCTGATTTCGATGGCGCGGTCGCCACGGAAGTTAAAGAATACCACGGAGTCACCGTCATTGATGGTGCCCACAGGCTGACCGTTGGCGGCAATCACGAACGGCGGCAAATCCTGGTCAATGGCCTTGGTTTCGCCACGGAGAGTTTCGATGGCCTGGGTGGCGCTTTCGAACATGCGGCCTTCGCCCAAAACGTGAGTCTTCCAGCCGAGTTCCACCATCTTCCAGTTGGCGTTGTAGCGGTCCATGGTAATCTGCATACGGCCACCGCCGCTAGCAATGCAAACGTCGAATTCCGGGCTGCGGAGTTCGTCGAGGAACTTTTCGAACGGGCCGACGTAATCGAGGGCGGAAGTTTCAGGAACGTCACGGCCGTCCAAGAGAATATGGACGCGGACCTTCTTGATGTTTTCCTTCTTGGCTTCGGCGACCATGGCCTTCAAGTGGCTAATGTTGCTGTGGACGTTACCATCGCTGAAAAGGCCGATGAAGTGAAGAACTGTGTTCTTTTCGCGGACGTTGGCCGAAATTTCCTTCCAAGCGTCGCGGCCAAAGATGTCTCCAGAGACGATGGCGTCTTGCACGAGGGCTGCACCCTGGTTGTACACCTGGCCCGCACCGATGGCGTTGTGGCCCACTTCGGAGTTGCCCATGTCTTCGTTGGTCGGCATACCCACGGCGCGGCCGTGAGCCTTCAAAAGCACGTTAGAGTAGTTCTTGAAAAGGCGGTCGAGAGTCGGAGTGCGGGCGGCCTTGATGGCGTTGCCTTCGACGTTATCGGTGATGCCAAAACCATCCATCACGATGGTTACGACCGGGCCCTTGATGCCCGAGAAATTGGAAAGCTTTTTGAGCATTTTTAACTCCGTTGAAAAATTTACGGGTTAAAGATAGCAAAACAAAAAAGCCCCCGAAAGGGGGCTTCTTAGAAGTTCGGGCTTAAAGCCTTATTACTTGGCCTTCCAAACGCGAATTGTAAGGTCGCTTTCGCCGTTGTTGGCCGGCATGTTCGACAAGGCTACGAAGGCGAAGAATCCGGCACCGGTGGCTTCGTTAAATGCCGGGGTCTTGACGACGTAGATGTTGTCGCAGCTTTGGTCGTAATCATCAATGCTCGTTCCCGTGATAGCGACGTACTTGAAGTCGTTCATGGTTGTTGGGCGACCAAGGTGATCTTCCGGAAGCCAACCGCTACCCCAGTCATCGTCGTACGGCGGGAAGTCGCCATTAGAAATCGGAGCGAAAGTGGAGCCGTTACCGCTGGTGACCTTGATGGTGCCATCCTTAGAGGTGAAGATGATGTCTGCTGTTGCGCTGGCGGTAGCAACGCCGGCGGTGAGGTCGATTGCCTTGTTGCTTGCGGTAGAAACCTGAACGTCGAATGTGACCATTTCGACTCCTGCGGCTACAGGGGCTGCAGAAGAAGAGGATTCCGGAGCCTTGCAGTAAACGTCCGGACGGGTAAAGGAAATCTTTGCGGTCTTCGGGAAGTCCTTCTTGCCGTCAGTTGCCGTTGCGGTAATGTCCATGTGGAAAGCTCCGCACTGGCCCGCAAAAGCCTCGTTGTCTAAAGCTACGGAAACTACAATTTCGGCCATGTTCAACACGCGCTGTGTGGGGAATTGGGGCATGCCCACGGTGACTACAGGAACGGCCGTAACGGTGTTGGTTCCGTCATTGATGACCTGGAAAGTCAGGCTCTTGAACTGAATGCTGTCGGGAACGCTGGTTGCGGTCGTGTCTGTATAAACGAGAGAGAACGAACCGACTGCATAAATTTCTTCACCGACGGTCTTGGCCGAGAATTCCGACATAGAAATGATGTCGTACTGGGTGTCTTCGGGAGGTACGTACGGATCACCCGAAGCGGAAGAACCCGGAGTGGGGCTTGGAGGAGGAGAAGAACTTGAATCACCACCGCAAGCAATAAGACTCATTGATGAAACTAAAATGGCTGAGCCAAGGAGAATTTTTTTGAAATTCATGTGTTTACCTCTCTAATCTTTTAACCTTGAAAATACACTAAAAATGGCAAAAATGCAAATAGTAAAATTCCTTTTTACGACTAAATTACGGATGACGTTAAAGTATGTGACGTTTGTTACAGATTTTTTACACAAGACGTTCTGTGAGCCTTGTAAACCTTCTGTTTCCGCGAATATTGCGCACCGCTTGGGAGAACGCTCCGGGGGCGGAGAGCACCCAAACGTGCCCCTTGGCGCGGGTGATGGCAGTGTAGATAAGGTTTCTCTGAAGCATCATGTAGTGGCTCGAATCGAGAATTACGATGACGGCCGGGTATTCGCTGCCCTGGCTCTTGTGAATGGTACTTGCGTAAGCGAGGCTCAGTTGCTCAATGGCGTCGGACTCGTATTCGACGGTCTTGTCGTCATAAAATACGGTGATTTTTTCGGAGTCCTTGGCCACTTTAAAAATGATGCCCACGTCGCCGTTAAAGACGTTCTTCTCGTAGTTGTTCTTGATTTGCATTACGCGGTCGCCGTCGCTCCAGGCGGAACCCATGAGCTTGTGGCGGGGCTTGTCTGGATTCATGAGGTCTTGGAGGAACGTGTTGAGTTCAAAGACGCCGAGGGGCCCCTTGCGCATGGGGGTTAAAATTTGCAATTCCGTTTTGGGGTCGATGTCGATTTTGCTCTTGATGCCTTTTTCGATGAGTTCGCGGATGATTTGTTTTGCCTCTTCGGGTTCCTCGAACGGTATAAAATGGAAGTTCGGGCCTTCGATGGGCGAGGGCATAATGCCCTGATTGATTTTCGCGGATTTATCGGCGATGTCGTTTCCTCCGGCCTGGCGGAAAATGTGCTGCAGGCGCGTGGTCGGAATTTGCGGGCAGCGGATAAGGTCGTTCAGTACGTTCCCGGGGCCAACGCTTGGGAGCTGGTCTGCGTCGCCCACAAGTACGATGCGCGTGCGGTAAGGGGTTGCTGCAAAAAGGGCGGCGGCGAGCCAGGTGTCGACCATACTGAATTCATCGATGATGAGCAGATCGCAGGGAAGCTGGTTGTCGGCGTTGCGGCTGAATTTGCCTGTACCGGGATCTATTTCGAGAAGGCGGTGGAGGGTGCGGGCAGGGAGTCCGCAGAGGTCGCTCATGCGCTTGGCGGCGCGACCCGTGGGGGCGGCGAGAAATACGCCTTCGTCCATCTTTTGCGCCAGGTGGAGAATTCCCTTGAGAATCGTCGTCTTGCCGGTACCCGGGCCTCCGGTGATGATGGAAATCTTGTAGGCGAGCGCCATTTGGATGGCCTTTCGCTGCACCGGGTCAAAGGCGAACTTGTGTTCGCGTTCCCAGTCAATGAGGTCGCGTTCAAAACCTTCGGTTGGAAGCTTGTTACTTTGTAAGCGATATTTGATGTTCTCGGCGATTTCTTGCTCGGCGCGGAAGAGGGCGGGCGTAAAGCAATCGTCTCCCACGCGCTTGATACGGCCTTGGCTAGAGAGCAGCTCGAATTGGTCCAAAAGGCAGTTGATGGCGTCGTCATCTTCGGGCGGGAGGCGCAAATTGCGGATGGTTTTTTCGAGCAGTGCGTTTTTGGGAAGGTAAACGTGACCCTCGTTGAAACTGGCGGCTTGCAGGGCGTACAAGAGGGCTGCTTGCAGACGGAGCGGGCTATCTTTGGGAATGCCGAGCTTCATTGCGATTTCGTCGGCTAATAGGAACCCGATGCCCCAGACTTCTTCGCAGAGCATATAAGGATTCTCGTTGATTTTTGCGATGGTCGCTTCGCCGTATTGCGTCCAGAGGCGTTTGGCCACACTCCCGGTAATGCCGTGACTGTACAAAAACAGAAGGGTCTCGCGACTGCGGCGATTCTCTTGCCAGCGGGCGAGGAATGTTTCCACCTTCTTGGCGGTGACGCCCTTGATTTTTGCCTTGCGGAATAGGTCCGGATGGTTGTCGAGAATGTCGGCGGTATCTTCGCCAAAAATCTTCACGATGTTTTCGGCTGTCTTGACTCCGATTCCCGGGAAGAGCCCGCTCGAAAGGTATTCTACGATGTTCGTGTTATCGGCGGGGGCGACTTCGAAAGATGTACAGTTGAACTGCTTGCCGTATTTTGGGTGCCGCCCCCATTCGCCTTCCATCTTGAGTTTTTCACCCGTCTGTAAATCGGGAAAAGTCCCCGTCACGACGACAGGGGACTTAACTCCATCCACGGTCACGCGGAAAACGGAAAATCCATTTTGCGGACTATGGAAGGTGACACTCTTGATGATGCCTTCCAGCTGCATTAGCGTTCGTTACTTGGCGAGAGGAATCTTGTTCTTGTTGAGGTTTTCGTCCCAGTGGTCCGCATCGTAATGAGACATTTCGGAGAGAATCTTGCCGCGAGTGCAAAGCAAAAATCCGAGAATCGCTGCATCATGGAGTGCAATGACGAGTGCCGTCTTGTAATCGAGACCAGAGCCGAGAGGGGCGCCCTTCATGTTCTCGGGGCTTACCCACAAGATGTAATCGAAGCAGATGAACGACATGAACATGCACGGGATGAGCGCAATCCAGAAGTTCTTCTTTTTACTGCGGAGATAGACTGTGGCGACACTGAGGCTGCACACGGCCATCAGCTGGTTACTCCAGCTAAAGTAATTCCACAGAATATTGAATCCTTCCGGATTCAGGTTGCTCCAGAAGATGATGACGGCGCAGATAGCAAACATCGGTATCGTGAGAGCCAGGCGCTTTTTGGGGTCTTTCTGGTCAATGCCGAAAAGTTCTGCAATCGTGAGGCGGAGGCTGCGAAGGCTCGTGTCACCGCTGGTCACGGCAAGGATAATCACGCCGATAACCACAAGTACAGAAATCGGGGCAAAAGGAATCACGGTTGAAACGAGAATGCTCAAGACCTTCACACCGCTTGCGCCCGTGATGAGGTCCGGTTGCATGTGGTAAATGAACATGCCGCCGGCGGCCCAAATCATTCCAATCAGGCCTTCGATAATCATCATGCCGTAGAATGTCTGGCGTCCGGTCTTTTCGGTCACTTCGGTGCGGGCCACGAGCGGGCTTTGCGTGCTGTGGAAGCCGCTGATGATGCCGCAGGCGATGGTCACAAAGAGCATCGGGATAATCGGCTGGTGGGCCGGATGCTGCGTGAAGTTCGAACCAAAGTCTTTCAGGTTGATATTGTCAAGAACGTTCAGCTGCGGGGCGATGCCAATGAGAATCGCAACAGAGGCGAGAATCAAGAGAGCTCCGAATACCGGGTAGATTCGTCCGATAATCTTGTCAATCGGGAAAAAGGTGCTTGCAAAATAATAAGCGAAAATCACGCCGACTGCAATCCAGAAGAGCGTTGGGGAAACCGCAGAACCTGCGATAATCGGGGTGTTGACAAGTGCAGCGGGAGTATTGGTGAATACGGCGCCTACGAGAATCAAAGCGATGGAGATGAGTGTCATCACGATTTTGGCCGGTCCCTTCCCAAGGAACTTTCGGGAAAGCGCGGGGACGTTATAGCCGTTGTTGCGCATGCTGATCATGCCCGAGAAGTAGTCGTGCACGGCGCCGCCCAGCACGTTTCCCAGCGGGAGAATAATGAATACGATGGCACCGAACTTGATGCCGAGAATCACGCCAATCACGGGGCCGATACCCGCAATGTTCAAAAGCTGGATGAGCATGTTTTTCCAATGCTTCATCGGGACACGGTCAACTCCGTCTGGGTTTGCAAGAGCCGGAGTCTTGCGGTCATCAGGGCCGAAGACTTTCTCGACGAACTTTCCGTAGGTGAAGTATCCTCCCACGAGGATAGCAATACCAATTAAGAATGTAATCATGATAGTGCTTCGCTTGTTATGGTTTATTCTTCAAAGTCGTTATTGTCAGAAGATTCATCGGCACTGCTTTCGCTATTGGTGTCGTTGGAATCGCTGTCGGTGTTGTTTGCTTCGGCGTTGTCCGAGTCGTTTTCGCTAGCATCGCTTTCGTTAATTTCGTTAGCTTTGCTTTGGGATTCTTCGTCGGAATTCTGCTCTTCTTTTTTGCTTTCGATGGGCTTGTCTTCGCCAAATTGCTGCTTAAAGTAGAGAACGTTGGTGGTGAAGCTTGTTTTGCCTGCGTAGTCGAAGCCGACGACCGGGTGGAACGAGGTGCCCAACTGGAAGGCAATTTCAAGGCCGAATTTGAATCCGTTGTTGCCCTTGACCGAGATGTTCGGGGTGAGGGCCTGACCATAGTATTGAGAGGGTGTCCTGTCTGGATTCAGGGCTTTGCAGATGAGGTTTCCTCCGGATTCCATGTTGGCGTATTGGTAACCGAGGGTCATCATGACTTCAAAGAAACTGAACGGCTTGTAGCCTAGCACGACGTCGATGGTGAATGCGGAAATGTCCAAATCCAAGGAGCCTTTGTAGTCTTCGGGCTGGTAGCCTATGCTGCTGGTGCTGTAGCCAAACACAAGGCTCACGTCAAGTCCGCGGGCAAGAGGCGGAAGGCTCGGTTGGAATAAGTAACCAAAACTGTACTGGAGGCCAAAACCAAAGAGGCTGAACTTTTGAAGTTCGCTGATTGCAGGTAACCACATTCCGCGGAATGCGAGGCGTGCGTGGTAAAAACTTGCTGCCAGTTGCAGGTACGGGTAGGTGAAAACGCCTAGGCCGTTCAACGTCTCGCTACCGTAAACGGTGGGGTCGCCGTATATAGTTGGGTCGCCATGTGCACCGAAAATAGTGGGAACCTGGAATCCGTTTTCGTTAAAGGTCTTGTCGTCACTTCCAATGGGAATAAGGGAAATGGGGAGGCCTGCTTCAAATACAAAACTTTGCGGAACATTTGCGCTGGCGTACCAGTTGCTGTTGAGGACGTTCCCTAAGTTGTTGATGATGGGCTTGACGTAACCGGGACGGTTAAAGATAGCCGGATTCCCGCCGGCTCTGTTTTCAAATGCGGCGAGAGATTCGTAGATGGAAGCCCAACCTTCGCTATCCATAGCGTTGACGATGGTGGTACTTCCCAGGAAAATGGCGAGAGATATTTTGGCTAACGTTTTCATACGCGCCAAAAATAGTTTTTAGAATTGGAATTGTAAACCAAGGGACACTAAAACGTATGTCTGCCACAAATACGGATCAAGGTCGCAAGTTCCCGTCGCAGAGGAATTTACGGCTTTAAACCAGTTTTCGTAAATTTTTATTGCAGGAACCATCGCAATGTTGTCGGTGAGGTAATAGTGAATGTTGGTGATGAGTCCTACGCCGGAGCCCATAAGGGTAGAGGCCAAAGTTCTATCGCCGATAAATGCAGAGTGTTCCGTTTTAAGATTCGTGTATGAATAGCCGAGGCCTAGACCTATTTGGAAAAAGTCCGGCCAAAATAGGTTGTATGTGACTTCAAAGCCCAAACGCCAAAGGGTGACGTCTTCGGATAAGGTTTCGTTGCCGATAAATTCGGAAGACGTTTTCCAGTATTGAAAATTGATGGCGAGGGAAAAATCGCGAATGTTGGCACCGATGGTAAAATCGGGGGTCGGAATCATTTCGAGAGCCGGGGTATAAATGGTTGATTTTTTCCCGGTGGAATCCGTTACGGTAATCGGCCGTTCGTTTATGTCGCCGCGTGTTGCTGTTGCACCGAAACCGGCATGGATAAAGTAACTGCGAGGCCAATAATCATCGTTATAGGCATTAGCCATGGTAAATGCGCATAACAAAACAAACAGCGTTAATAAACGTTTCATACTCTTCCTTCACTCAACACACTTTAGTGTTCCTAACCCAGGTTTTCTTTTTGAAACCTGAAAACAAATGTACAAAAATTTACAGGGCGGCGTAGTGGAACATCGCGTCAATGCATTTTTTGGCGGCGATGCGTACGTTCTCGTCGAGCTCCACGTGTTCCGCGTGTTCGGGGTGGCGGAGCGTTTCTAGAATGTTCTCGAGGGAGTTCGACTTCATGTACTTGCACATGCTGCAGCTGCCGATGAATTCCATTTCGGGGTGCTCGTAGTGCATGCGTGCGTTGAGGCCGCATTCCGTGAGGAGCAGGAACTTGCTGCCGGCGGGCTGGTCCTTGATGTAGCTCACCATCTGGCCCGTGCTTCCGACGTAGTCGCTGAGGGCTGCCACAGAGGGCTCGCACTCGGGGTGGCTAATGACCTTGAGCCCCGGGTTTTGACTGCGGAAAAACTGGATGAGTTCCGGGTCGTACGTCTTGTGGACGTAGCAGCAGCCGTTGTGCAAAACAATTTCTTTTTTGACGCCACGACGCTTCATCTCGTCGATGATGTTCTGGCCCATGAGGCGGTCCGGAACAAAGACGATTTTATCGGTCGGGAGGCTTTCTACAATCTTCATCACGTTTCCGCTCGTGACGCAAACGTCGCAGGAGGCTTTTACGTCGGCGGTCGTGTTGATGTAGCACACGAACGTGTGGTCCGGATACTTTTCACGCAGGGCGCGGACTTCCTTGCCGGTAATGGAATCGGCGAGGCTGCATCCCGTGAGTGGCCCAGGAATCAAGACGTCCTTGGCGGGGTTCAAAATCTTGGCGGTTTCGCCCATAAAGCGAACTGCGGAGAAGAGAATCGTCTTTTGCGAAACCTTGGTGGCATCTTCGCTTAACTTGAAGCTGTCTCCCGTGTAGTCGGCGACTCCCAATACGATTTCGGGGGCGCAGTAGGCGTGCGCCAAAATGACGACGTCCTTTTGCTTTTTGAGTTCGTTGATTTCGTTAATCAACGGGAGCATCTGTTCGCACTTTTCCATGGTGTAGTGGCAAAGCACGGCACCCGGCTGGATTTTGTTCAAACGATTATAAAGTTCTTCTGCTGTCATACTGTAAAAAATAGCAAAATAGATCCCGTCGTGAGCTTCGCTTACTCAACCACTAACCACCAACCACTAACCACTAACCACTAACCACTAAAGTTAATACCCAGCCCATTCGGCACTGATGGAGGGGCTTGCTTTGCGGATGTTCGCTTGTTCGGCAGTGTCGTCGGCGGGCGCAATTTCGCCTGCGCTGATTTTCGCCTTGATTTCGTCAAAGGTCTTTGGCGGAACGCTGTTGGGACTGCTGTCGCCAAGTACCTTGCAGGGGGCTGCTTCGGATTCTTTCGCCTTGTCCTTGACGGGTGTATACTCGCGGGCGGCGGGAATCTTGTAGAACTTGTCTTCTTCGGGGCACCAGGCGGTAAGGCTTTTGCCATAAACGCAGCCGGAGTCGAGTCCTAAAAATCCGGGCTCTTTTACAAATCCCATTTTGGCCCAGTGACCGAATATGACGAGCTTAGGCCATTTCACCAGCTTGAACCAGGGTTTGTCATTCCAATAGCGAATTGAGAGGAGTACTTCGGGGCTCATATCTTCAATGCGTTTTTTGCCAGGTTCGAGACCTGCATGAACCAAAAGGGCGTGCGGTGTTTCGCGCCACAGCGGCCACTGCTTCACAGTGTCTCGAATCTCGGTCCATTCTTCAAGTGAGAGTGCCTTGAAGCGCTTGCGCTGTTTTTCGGTCCAGGTTTCTTCCGGACTTTCCATCATGCGAATCAAGTGTTCTTCGTGGTTCCCGCGGACGGTCAAAATGCCGCAGTCCTTCACGATTTTCATGGCCCGCATCATGTCGGGTCCCTTGTTGATGATGTCGCCCGTTTGGTATAAAGTATCATTTCCGTGGACGAATCCGAAGGCGTCCAAAATCTTTTCGAGTTCATCGGCGCAACCGTGAACGTCGCCTATGTAGAGGGTGCGTTTCACAGGTGTACCGCTTGGCGCAACTTGTTCATTTCGCTGGCTGTAAGTTCGCGGAATTCTCCGGCGGGTAAATCACCAAGCTGAATTCCGCAATAGCTTACGCGCTTGAGGTCGCGAATTTCATAGCCCACGGCTCGCATCATGCGGCGTATTTCGCGGTTCTTGCCTTCAATGAGCCAGAGTTCGGCGTAATCCTTTTCGAGGTAAACATCTGTGGCGAAGGCGATTTCTTCTGGGGCTTCGGGGTCTTCTGGGTCACGAATGTCTACGCCGTCGACCAGCTTTTGTGCGGCCGCTTCACTTAGTGAACGCGTGGTCCATACAAAGTAGCTACGAGGGATTTCGAAACTCGGGTGTGTTAGGCGGTGCAAAAGTTCACCATCGTCGGTGAACAGCAAAAGCCCGCGGCTCTGCAAGTCAAGGCGACCAACGTACTTGAACGTTTGGTATCCCGGTGGCAGGTAGTCGTAAACGGTGCGGCGCCCCTGCGGGTCGTCCTTGGTGCAAACGCATCCTGCCGGCTTGTGGAATACAATGACCTTCGTCTTTTTGGGGAGCTCGGCGAGCTTCCCGTCGACCCTGATTTCGTCGGTGTTTTCGTCCACCTGGTGTCCAAGGTCTTTGATGGTTTCGCCATTGACTTGAACGCGGCCTTCTTCGACCAGCGTATCGGCGGCTCGGCGACTAGCGATGCCGCTTAGAGAAATAAACTTGTTTATGCGCATCATGTTTCGGTTCCGTCCATTTCGATTTTCAAGGCTTTGACCTTGCGCCATAAGGTAGAACGGCTAATGCCCAACTTTTCGCAGAGCTCAGCTTGATTCCCTTTGCAAACCGAGAGGGCGTGCAATATGTGACGGCGTTCCATTTCCTCGAGCGAAATGATTTCGCCGGAAGGTTCATCAAAGTTTTTGCAATCATTGGTTGGTGGTTGCTGTGCGGGTGTGGGCTTAGGGCTTGGCTCGGTCACTTCGATTGATGCTTCGATTTGTGTATTCGTTTCTGGATTTTTGAGGTGTGGAATGGCGAATTGCTTTTCGCGGGCCTCGTCCTGCACCTGTTCGGGCAAATCCTCAAGTCTAATGACTCCGTTTTCAGAAAGCACAATGGCGTGCTCTACGATGTTTTCGAGTTCGCGAATGTTGCCCGGGTACGAGTACTTTGTTAAAGCGTATTGCGCCGCGGGTTCCAAATCGTGAATGTCTTTGCCGTGGGTTTCCTTGTACTTTAGAATAAAGTAACGAATGAGCGTCGGGATTACAGGCTTTCTATCGCGGAGCGGCGGCAACTGCAGGTGGAACGTATTCAAACGGTAGTAAAGGTCTTCGCGGAAGCTGCCTTGCAACATGGACTGCTGCAGGTTGCGGTTCGTTGCTGCAATTACGCGAACGTCCAGGTAGCGGGCTTCGGTTTCGCCCACGCGCCGAATCTCGCGACTTTGCAAAAAGCGCAACAGCTTGACCTGGGTTGCTGCCGAGAGTTCGCCGACTTCGTCGAGGAACAATGTACCGCCATTGGCGGATTCAAACAACCCTTTTTTGTCGGCGGTAGATCCGGTGTACGACCCTTTTTTAGCTCCAAATAGTTCGCTTTCTACAAGGTTCTCTGGGATGGCGCCGCAGTTGACCGCCACAAATGGTCCGCCCGCACGTTTGCTGTAACGGTGAACCACGTTTGCCAAAAATTCCTTGCCGCTACCGGATTCGCCCGTGATAAGAACGGTGCTGGTCGTCGGGGCGATCTTGTAAACGGTCTTTAATATTTTTCGCATTTCGGGCGTGTCGCCCAAAAGACTGTCGAGCACCTGCGATTCCATCAACTGGTGTGTGCTCTTGTTTTGCTGTTGCGATTGAATTTTTTGCGCCGTGGACTCGAGCTGCCCAACGGAGACCGGCTTCATCAAAAAACTGTTGGCGCCTCTGTTAATGGCGCTTGTGGCGCCGGGCCAGTTCTTGCTGTCGCAAAGAACAAATATCTCGATACCTGGATTTTTCTCTTTGAGGTAACTTACCAGGTCCATGTTTTCGAGTGTCAGCAACGGCACCTCGATAAACGCTAAGTCTATCGAATCATTCTTTATTAAGGGCATTAACGCATCGCTGTTGGAACACGTCAATAAATCCGTGTCGGCAAGCGACCAGGTTCGCTGGATGTCGCTGATAAAGGATTTATCCAAATCGGCGATCAATATTTTCATAGTGACTCTATTACTTGTGGTTCTGGATAATTTCCTGGACCTTGGATGTCAGTGCTTGCAAATCAACGGGCTTGTCAAATGTTGCCGCCACGTCAAAGTGCTGCGCTGTAACCAAGTAGTCTTCGGCTGCCGTTCGTCCGCCACCGCTTACGGCAATTGTGCGGTCGCTCATTCCCATGCGGCGTAGATCCAGAATCACTTCGTAGCCATCTACATCCGGCATAATGATGTCGGTGATAATGACGTCGTATTTTTTGTTCTGGTAAAGAGCCTTGGCTTCTTTACCATTAGAAGCGGTTTCCACATCGTAACCGTCGATTTCCATTGCCGACTTCAACATCAAGTTAAAATCTTCGTTGTCGTCAATGATAAGAATTGTGGACATGTTCACTCCTTCTTTAAATTTTACTCTTTGTACAAGTTCCAATATAGATTAAATGTGGTGCCTTTGCCTACCGTGGTTTGCACAGTGAAATATGCATTTCCCTCTTTTAGCAGGCGAAGAGCGCTCGAAAGACCCAAACCAAGGCCTTCACCCGGTGCTTTTGTGGTAAAGAACGGAGCAAAAATGCGTTCAAGGGTACCGGAGTCCATGCCGGAACCTGTGTCTGAAACTGAAATTTTAACGTATTCGCCCGTCGGAATTGGCGGAGCATACGGCGAAACAATCTGTTGCATCAGGGATTCCTTGGCAACAGAGAACCCAAGAACACCTCCATTTTCTTTCATGGCGTAAATGGCGTTGTTCGAAAGATTGCTCAAAATGCGTTCAAGGGATGGTGCTTGAGCCTTGATTTTGATATTCTCTTCCATTTGGTCCGAAACGATTTTAATGTTCGGCGGCAACGTGAAAATTAATTTGTTTATAACGTCGCGGACGATTTCGGTGGGCGGGAATATGGAGTCGTCAATTTTGCTATTGGTTTTTCCGCGGATGGAATCCAAAAGTACATTCAGCGAAGCCTTGCCGTTCTTGGCGGCCTTGGTTGCTCGTTCAACGAATTCGTTTGCCTTGGTAATCTTGGTGACGAGATCCGAATCTTGTGTAATCTCGAGCATCTTGCCAAGCATCTTTTGGGCGAGCTCGCAGTTGCCAATTTGGGAGCCGAGAATGTTGTTGTAGTCATGGGCGAATGCACCGCAGGCCGTGCCCAAGTCTTCGAGTCTCGAATGGATAATCTTTTGTTCGCGCAACAAGTTTCGCTCGCGTTCCAAACGCTTTTCTTCGGTCATGTCTATTTTAAGGCCGATTATTTTGTACGGAGCTCTGTTGACAATAATGGGAATAAAGTGATTCTGGTAAATGTAGACTTGTTTCTCGTTCTTTTGGTCAAGGCCTGCCTGTTCCTCGGAAATCTCGTTGTGGTCGGCATCTTCGTAAGTGGTAAAGATGCTGTTTTCGCCGAGGTTTCTAGCTTTATTTTCTTGAGAAGTAATGTTGGCTGGGGTGTCGGTGGTCTTGTTGAGATTCCCACGCATGTTAATGTCTTTTTGGTTTTGCGTTAGGTACACACCGTTTTCGTTTTTGGACCAGAACTGGAAGGGCAGCGCGTTAATTAGGGTGGCGTTGACGTTCTCGGATTCCTTGGATTTTTTTTCGGAAGCGTCTAGACGGTCTTGGTAACGGATAAGGTCTTGCTTGTATTCGGCAAATTGGCGGTTGAAGGTTTTAATGCGCTGCTGGTAGAACAGTAGATTGGTTTGGTCGCTCAAAAGGAGTGCGTTCAAACTTGTAGTGAGGGATTGCCTAATGTTGTAAATACTCACGTTAAAGGTGTGTAGTTCGTTTCGAATTTGCACCTTGACGTTGTCGTAAATACCCTCTTCAAAAATGTTGATGTTTGGCAAAAGCTGCTGAACCTGGATTTGACGAATGTCCGATTCCGAAGCCTGGAGCAATTGCAGCGAGGCTTTGTTCCCTTGGGTAATATACCCCTTGTTGTCAAAATATATGAGACTGTCGCCCAAACGCTCGCTCATTTGGGTAAGGAACCATAGAGAACTCTTGTTTTTAAACGAAACCGAGGTGAAGTATTGACCGCAGAGGATGCACAGGAATAGGGTACAGTATTGAGTCCATTGCAAAAACTTGGGGTCGCTTCCGTCCAGGTCAAAACCATAGGCCAGGGGCAGCACAAAATCAAAGAGAATCGGGACGATGGAGAAAAACAGGAATGTCGCCATCATGTAGTTGCTAATTTGCGATAAGCTGGGGTCGCTTGTTTGCAAGCTGGATTTTAGCAGAACGAAATCTGTAGCAATAAGGGGAGGAATGACAAATAAAAGGAAGCAGATGGCGTATGCTGCAAATATGGGGTGCTGGTCTAGCCCGCAAAATGTAACGCTGAAGGTCTGGGCCATTTTATCGGGTATGGTGCAAAAGAGAACCGTCAATACAATAATGGAAAGCCCGCCCAGCATATTTGATATTTGCCAAAAGTGACTGCGACGGATTTTAAGGTTTTGTTCGCTGATGTGGTAGGTGGCGTTACCGACCTGGACCCAGGCCGCTCCTTGAAGGCCGAAAAGAACAGTCTTTAAAATGCTCGATTCATGACCGCCAAAAAAGAGGTTGCCGATAATGCTTACGGTATTCCATACGCATAGAATAACGACGAGCTGGTACAGGGGCTTAGGTAATTTGGTGATTTTAACTTTTTGCGCAAGAGTAAGAGGGTACGTCATAGCAAGGCCTAAACTCAGCGATGACAAGATTAGGTCTATGGCGGACGATGAAAATAAAATCTCTTGCATTTTCTAATTAGAAACTTACAAAAAAAAATCAATAAAAGAAAAAAACGCAGGAGTCCTGCGTTTTTTTAGGTGCCTTTTTTGTGGCTTATTTGGCGGCGGTAGTTCTCTTGATGCCAAAAATCTTTGTTTTGTCGTAAGAATCCCTAGAGTTGTACCGAGTTTTGTTTTCTTCCGTCGTCGAAGGATTCGGCGTGAACTGGGTCTGGATTTCGGCTTTGTAAATGTAGGCACCCGTACCCACGGCCTTACCTTCTTGAGAGCGGAGGCCTACGCCTTGAGTATTTGTCCATTCCACAAAGATGGAAACCTTGTTCTTCGAGGTCAGGTATTTTTCTGGCGTGATGTCGTAAGTACCCGAAATTCTATTGACGAACGTGCCCAAATTGGTGTAAATAGGAATGTCGTACTTGAACTTGAGAGTGCTCCAGGCTGCAGGTTCATTGAAGGCTGCACCTCTAGGCACGGAGAGGTCAAACGCCCACACGGCTCCGTTAAACGGAGTCTTGGTGGTGTCTATCCCGAACTTGACCACCTTGCCGGTCTTGGAATCAATTAGGTCAAAGGCGTGGGTCTGGTCGTTATAGATGAACATGCGAATGCTCGGATCGTTGGTCGTGGCCGTCGCTGTAGCCGGGTTGACCTTGACTAGGTGTTCCTTCATGTCAACATTGAACGTAATCTTGGGCGTACCCTCGCCGCCGATGGTGACCCACGGGTTGTCGGTAGCCGGTTGATTCCCGTTCAAGTCCGTGAATGCGCTTTGAACATGGGGGGCAAAGCGGGCTCGGTCGCCTTCCATAATGAATTGCGCCGAGGTGTCGATAAAGGTGAGTGCGGTAGGCTTGAATGTCCACTTGTAAACGTTGTAACGATTGAAGGCTACGTCATCGCGTTCACGCAAGAATAGCGTTCTTGTGGAATCGGCAATTTTTATGGGTTCGCTAGGCTCGAGTGTTAGTGCCGTGAGTGCAGAGCTTTGCAAGGCAGCCGATACAAAGACCGGACCGACCTTGTCTTCTGCGAGTACGGAATTGCTTTCGTAGGCGGCGCCTGTTCCAAGATGCTGAATGACCTTGCCTGCACCAACGAGGCTCTTGCCGTAAACGTCTCCTTCGTAGGGGCCGTTGGTGTTGCCCAGCGTGAATGCCGGCTCCAAATTGATGGAGGCGCTTGTCTTGGCTGCGTCAAAGGAAAGGCTTGTTCCTGCAACCCAAAGTGTTTCGGGGTTCGCGCTACCAAAGATGATGGAAACCTGGTTTGGAATATGCTTTTGGTCCACTTCTTGCGTGAATATGATGTCGAGATGTTCGGCGAGACCATTTTCGTCGAGGTCCGAAATGCTTGCGTATTCCATGGGTATGGGGAGGAGCTTCAACAGAACCGGGAGTTTTGCCGGAGTGCATTCGCCGATCGTGTTGCCAGCTTCGTCCTTAATGCCGCTGGTAGAGAGCAACTGGGCTTCCATACCTTCGGTAATCAGGGACGCTCCGCCCGCGTCAAAGGCTATATCGTATTCCCAAATGTTGAGGGAATCGTTATAGAGCTTTATATCGTTGACGGTGATGGCGTTGTCGTTCGGGAACAACTTGATGGGCCACGTTTTATTCGGCGTAACAATGGGCTCGCTAAATTGCAAGTAAACCTTGTCGCTTGTGGCGCTCTTTAGCCTTTCGAGAACAGAAACGGACTGGAGTACCGGAGCGATTCCGTCTTGGTAAAAGTCTTCGGATGCTTTTATGCCTTCGTTGGTGTTACTCAAAAGGGATATATAGCCAACGGGTGTGGTATTGATGGCCGAATCCTTAATGTCGGCGGCCACTACTAGGAATTTGCCATCTTGAGAGATGACTTTGCTCGATGTAAGCGTATCGCCGTTATAAACGTACTTGATGGAATTGAATGACTGCTTCAACTCGGAAACGTACTCGTTGCTGAGAAGAATATTGAAGGCGTCGGGAACTCCGTTACAGTCCATATCAATCATTCTAGCAACGTCAATGATTGGCCAGGGCGGCAAATCCTCGATGATGAGCGGTGCCGTAGCTGGAGTGTAGTTGAACTTGGCGGTGTTATTGCCTATGGCGTACAAAGTCGTTGTGGTGGGCTTGTCGGAACTGATGTAGAATACGGCTTCACCATGGATGATGTCTATTCTGTCGATGGTCGTTGTTGCCGTAGGTGAGGCAAAGAATTGTGCCAAGCCGGATTCTGTTGACAAGAGAACGTTGATGGGTTCTGCGTCTAGGAGGGCAAATGTACTGTCGAGCAATTGAACGTGAACTTCTGCCATTTTACCGGTGTAGAGCTGAACGGTATCTACCGTAAATACCAGGTGACGCTGTTCTGGCGGAGTGGTGATGGTATCGATTTCTACGTTGCTGCGGATAACATCGCAAGCGCAATCAAAGCTGCCGTTCAAGTTGGCGGCGTGATTGTGCCAGCTGACCCATTCGTAGTAGTTGTTGCCGTACACAGAAACGGTCGGGAAGCTGAATTCAAAAGAATCCCTACGTCCGGCTAATGGGTATTCTACAAAATCAACAATGGAGTTGCCGTTCATTTCGAAGTCGTCCAAGATACCGGTGGGCGAGACACGGCTTCCGCCTGCATAGATTGTGTTGCTGTCTACGGTTTCGATTGAATAACGAGGCGATACAAACGGACTCGTGAAGCTTAGTTTTACGGTACGATTCATTTGCGGCCCGTTTTCTGGGGTATAGTCGGGGCCGTAGCCGTAAATGTACTTGCCATGGTAATAGGCGGTTATGTAAGGCGTACGAGTGTAGGCCACTTCCTTTTTGCCATTGATGGTTTCAATGTACATGTTGGAGTTGGATTCTTCCACATACTTGGGTCCCTTGGTCAAATCAATGCCTGGGAACTGTTCTGGATCGTCAGGGTCGGTATGGGGCCTAAGCGACCAGGAATTTTCCAGGGAGCCAAAGGAGGGGTTTACCTTGAATTCGAAGAAGTAGCTGCCCGAAACTTTCAGTTCGCCTTCGATATGTACGTTTGTGTAGTAGCCCGATTCTTGAGTGCCCTTGGCCGTTGTCACATTATAGGCTACTGGTGTGTCGAAAGTCATCTCAGGTCGTCCGACGGACTGACCTGTGCCGTCCCAAATGGACCTGTTGTCGCTTATGCCTGAAACAGAAACGGGGAAGTAGAATCGTAAATCCAAGTCCTTGTAGTCCATGGTATCGTTGTTTGTTACAATCACAAGGAACGTATTGCATTGCTTCCAATCGCTGCTGTTGGTACAGCCGTTCTTGTTCAGGGGCTTCATGTAAATGTCCATGTCCACCGTGGAGGCGTACTCTTCAGTGGTGAACGAATAGCCCTTGCCATTGTTGTCGTCAGTTGTGGTTCCCGAGGACACCGAGAAGTAATAAGTTGTGCCCGGTTTTAAATTGGTTAGCTTGGCTTCATGGAACATTACGGCGCCGCCTTCGGCAGCTTGCTCTTCGGTCATTGCCGATGCTGAATTTCCGTAATTTACAATACCGTTCATACGGTCGCTGGACCACCAGTAAATTTTAGCGCTTCTATGATCTACTTGGCAAATGGTGACTCCGCTAATGGAGGTGGCGGCTGGTGTCATGGTGAATTGATACCATTGGCCATGGTTGTCATCGGTCGTCATGTTGCGCTTGGTGTCCATGCCTTCTAAGAAGAAGTAGTAGGTTTGGCCGGTGACTAAGCCCTCAATTGTGATTGCTCCTCCTTTGGAGGCCTTTGTTTGTTGTACAGATTTGGCGGAACTTGCGTCAGGTGTCGTGTTGTAGAATACGGTGGTAAGTGCAACTTCATTGGCGTCCCAGCTGATAATTGCCGAGGTGTCGGTAATGGGTGTGCCTGCGATATTGCTATAAAGAGGTCCTTCGGCGTCAACGGGAAGTGTTTCTGCTAAACTTTGAGCAGGGAATAAAAATTGTGCAGAGAAGTCGATACAGGTTTCCGTGGAGGTGTACTTGCTCCAGTCTTCAATAAGGGGTAAATTAGGCTCGCGCCCACCCATTAATGCTCCTCGAGGACACCTATACTCGTAGGGCATGCTGCCTGCATTGTAGCCATCTGGGTTTGCTGCACGGTTATGTGGGTGCTGCTCGTTTTTTTCGCCAGCTCCCATAAGGAATGACATATCCCATGGGTTTGCGCCGAGAGCGTAATACATATTGTCTAATGAAACTTTTAAATATCGCTCATCTTTGGTTAATTCGTACATTAAGAAAACTGAAATAGTAGAACCAAGGTTGTAGCGAATAACGCCCCAGTCAAAGCTAGTCCAAACCAAGTTGTAAGGCGATATTACATGAAGATTTGTTGGGCCTTGATGAACCGTGCCTTCTATTGCTGGGTTTGTTAGTACTAGGGAGTCTCCGGCGTTAGTGGCGTTGTCTATGAGTTTTCTGAATGTTGCCATTGTTCGTATTTCAAGAGAATCGCGTTCAGTTTCAGAAAGCCCATAAGTGTCAATGGCTTTTGTTTTATCGCCCAGAATAAGCTTTTCAAGGCCGAATAAAACATAGGCGTGAATGTTTTGGTAATCGGTTGCCCAGCCACCTGGTGTAAAACCGCTAGGAATGCCTAAAAATCCAGCTGGGAAATAATCAAGGTTGTATTTGACGTTATTTGTATTGTCAAAAATAGACTTGTTTTTATAAAGGTCATACCGGTAGGTCGTGTCTTTTGTTGCGTACCAAAGGGCTAATGCAGCTGCTGCGCAATCATCATATTTGACGCCTGTTCCTGTATAAAATCCCGGGAAGGCGGTATTACGGCCTTCCTTATAGGCGGGCCACATTACATTCTTGTACAAGTCTTTTGCGGCTGTTAAAAGAGAGTCTGAATAGACGGGGTCAAATGGCTCGTAACCGACAGCAACGTTTGCTAAGGCGGCAATGTACATGCCTACGACATCTGCGCCTGCGGAACTCAATACAGCTCTGTCTGGACCGCCCTGTGCTGGAGCTTGAGCATCTTGACGTTCTGGTAAATCCCAATAGTTGTGGTCGTCACCTGCTACGCCAACGGAGTGGTACATGTCCCCTTTGGCGATTAAATTATCGGCTTTGGAAGCTTCATAGAGTTTTAAAATAAAATCGGTTCCGATTTTAGCTTCATAAAGAATATCGGGAATGCCATCTGTGAAAACTGTATCTGCATAGGAATTCCCATAAATATCTTCAGCCTTATCTTGGTAGGTAAGGTACACCATAGATAGCACGTAAGCTGAATAGCCTAACGTTTCGGATACCTTAAAGTGGTCGCCGCAGTCATGCCATCCGCCTGTCAAATCGTGACCTACTTTGGAGCCGTCTTTTAAATGGCAGGCTCCGTGAAAGTGCGATTTTGTGTTACCGCAGCGCTGCGCTCCAAAAAATTGTAGCGCATATTCTAGAATTGCGTTATAAATGGATGGGTGAATGTTGAATACCGCAGAGGTGTCGTTCCCTACAATTACATAATATTCGCCGATAGTAGTTAAGTCCGTAAACTCAGCACGGAAAAGCCTTTCTGTACCTGCAACGGTAGTGTCGCTATAAAAATTGAATTCGTAAACACTGGAAATAGAGTTGAATGCACCGTTAACCCACATACCGGGTTTAGTGATTTTTGCAGGGGTGTAAACGATTATAGAATCCTGACCATTTGCAACTTTTTTTGCAATGTTTCGGAAAATTTCGTTCAGTTGTCCGCTATATACTTCTTTTTGGGTGTTTACGTTTACTACTTTGAAGGTCTTGTTTGTTCCAGGATCTGCTACATAGGCGTATTTATAGTCTTGCGGACGAAAACCGCTTTGGTTTACTCGAATAGAACGTCTGTGGAAAACGTTCATGGAGTCCAAATATCTACGATCGTGAACCTTGTCGGTGCGGTCTATATTTGGCAAATCTCTTGCCATTGCCAGGTCTGCAAATAGCAAGCCGAGAATAAATGAGCCAATTAAAATTTTCGTCAGTTTTGTCATACGCTACTCAACCTAAAAATAAAAGTCTCGCCTGTACTCCCGACGAGACTTTGTTTTAATTAATTATTTCGTTTTGCCTCGTTTGAAACCGAACGTCTTTGTCGTATCGTCCTTGGTCGAGGTCGATTCTTGACTATGAATGTTGGTTTCTGTGGCCTTGAATTCAAACTTCGCTATGTATGCACCTGTTGCAATCTTTTTCCCGGCCTTGGAAATCGGAGCGTCGCCATCCTTGGCCATCCATTCCAAGCTCAGGTGGATTTCGCCGTCATCAGAGATGATTTCTCGAACGGTGGCTGCATCGATGTTGATTTCCTGGCTGTTAATGAATTGACCGAGGTTGTCAAAGATTTCGGCGCTGAAGGTGACTTTGACATCGTTTATGAAATCGTCTGTTTTGCCTGTTGTGTCACGCAGGTTCGCCGCAGGCAATACGAGGTCTATGTTGAAGGTTGGGCCGATATGTTTATAGGTGTTGCTGTCCAGCGTGATGCCGGAGGTTATCGCAGTCCCGTTGGCGAAGGTCATTAATGTGTTGGTTCCGTTCTTATTGACTGTCAGGCGGAAACTTTCACCTTCGGCAGGAGCGTAGGCACCGTAGTTCGAAACGTTACCCGTAGATTTAGCGACGCCATTAAGCATGGTGACGATAAATCTGGTGTTGCCCACGTTGCCGGTGACGTTTCTCCACGGATTTCGACTTGTGGGGAAGTTGCCGGCGGCATCCTTGTAACGGCTGAGGGTGGTTTCGGGCACCAATCGGATGGAGTCACCGGAATGAACGGCGTCTTCCGCTTCGTCTTCGTAAATGTAAAGCTGATTTAGCCCGTTTTGCTTTACGGATTTAGAACTACGTAAATAGACTCCTGCGGTGGAGGCGCGCTTGCGTTCAATGTATTCTAGTAAGCTAGAAGAATCGGCAACGAGCGGTTCCGAGGATGTGACGGTAAGGGTGGTGTAGGTGCCGTTATTGCTGGTCTTGGCAGACATCAAAATCGGCGGGCACTTGTCATTGACTACGTAATCGATGTCAAAGAAACCACCTTCAGGACCTAGACGGGGCTTGACTTTACCTGTTCCTCCGTAGGCACCGGCTGTGGCGCCTTGCGGGAATCCATTAGCTGTAGTGAACTTGATTGTGATAATCGAAATAGAATCGGTAACGAGCGTAGAGTCTAGCACTTTGCCGTAAGAGGTGCTTGCGGTGTCTGTATCGTAAACGTAGCTGTAGTGCGATGACAACTCAAACGTGTGTTCCCAATCCTTGGGGTAGAAACTCTTGACAACGCTTGTGCTGCCCCAATCCACTACGAAACTATCGAGCATGTCCTTATCGCGGAGTTTTCTCTTGAATTTCATAGAGAGCTCGTCGGCAAAGCCGTCGCCTTCGTAGTCCGTCATTACGGCGAGTTCTACGGGGACCGGAGCCGGAGTTTCGGCTATGGTGACGCCCTGGGCGCATACTGAGGTTGGGTCGAGTTCGTTGAAGGCTTTGTCCATGATGCCTGCGCCAATCTTGATTTGGGCCTTGTTACCCACAGGAATGAGAGTGCCTTTGGTGTTGCCCGTAATAATGTACTTCCAACTCTTGCCGTCGTTATCGGTCGAGACCTTCTTGACGGTTATGGGAGATTGATCGATAGTGCCGATGGACAGTGGCCAGCTATTTTGGGAATTCAAAAGTACAGGTTCAGTGAAGGCTACAATGACCACGTCGGTATCGGCCTGGTGTTCAACATTCTCGAGAATGGTGACGCTCAAGAGTGTCGGCGCGATGCCGTCGGTAATCTTGACGGTTTCGCTGGTCGTTACGCCTTCGCTAATCAATTCTACAATAGCCGTGCCGCTAGGAGTTGCCGTCGGTGTGAATCCAAGGCTCGTGTCTATAGGCACGATGACTTCATTTTTGCCAGTGACCGGTTGAGGAACTTTGATGGAAGCGGTATCGCTCATGCCGTCCATAAAGACCTTGATGGTCTCAAAGGCGTAGTTATCGTCAAGAGTATTGCTGAATACGACTTGGATGGCGTCTGCTACGTTATCGCAGTCGGTATCGATGGCCAGCGCCTTTTGCGGTGTCGGGTAGGTCGATTCGGCATAGAAGGCGGTAATTCTACTGTAGTCTTCTTCGTCATCCGGGTCTTGGTATTCTACGTAAATGGTGTCGCCCGAGAAGAACGAAATCTCGTTGGCTCCGCGGTTCCCCTTTGCTGTAGGCACTGCGGTAATTGGGCTCTTGCTACGGAAAACACCTTCGTCGTTCATTTTTTCCATCAAAACAGTCAAAGTGTCCTGCTTTTTGGCGTTGATGACCTTCACGGTGACTTGACTCTGAGAATTTGCCTTGTCCTTGTCGGTCAGGTGAACGTAGAATTGCTGCTTGGAATCTGGATCCGCTACGCCGTTTGTACCTACGACGCCACCATTCAAATCCTTGACGGTGAGAATGCCATCGCTCATATTCGGTCGCGTGAATTGTACGTAGTAGTTACGGTTGTCGAATGCGCATCCGCCGTTTTCGGTACATTGGTCGCATTCCGGATTAGGACCGACAAATACGGTAATGTCAATCTTGTTGCTGCCGACGCCCATGCGAACAGGAATCTTCAGGTCCCAAAGAGCGGTCGTTGCGTTGTAAGAGGCAATGATGACATCTTCGTGAATAAGGTAAGGTTCCTTGTCAAAGGCTATGTACGTTGCATCAACTTTTTTGCCGTTGACCCAAATCTTTGTAATGTAACCACCTTCGGTAACATGGGCGTGACCGGTGACATACACGGTTTTGCTTGTTTGGTCAATTTCCACGAAACTCCCGTTAGAAACATTGAACGGAGGATCGTAAGTGACGTCAACCTGGTAATGAGCCTTTTTGGTGGTCATTTCCTGGTAGCTTGGGCTGTAACCCCAAATGAATTCATCCTTGCGGTAAACGGCAATATACGGGTTAACGGGAACTTCGTTATCTAGGTCGCCGTAGTCCTTGTCTTCAACAGGCATGCCGTCATAGTCCATCCCGTCATCTAATCTTGAGTGGGGTCTCCATGACCAGTCCGAACTGTTCTTAGAGAGACGCTTCTTGGCCGGCATGACCAACGGATCGCATCCCTGGCCATAGTGGTGGATGCCTTGGGAGAATCGCACGTCAAAACGAAGACGAGAGGACGACTTGATGATTGTAGAACCAAGATTGATGGGTATGTAGTAGTCGTAGGTGCCCGTAGATGCGTTGTAGGTATCTTCGAGCCTTACAGGAGGAGCACCGCGAAGGTTGTCTCGCAGTTCTCGGTCGTTTTCGCAGGGCTTGTTGAAGCCTGCCTCGTCGTAAGCTTGGCAGATATCCGAATCGACCATCATGGGGCAGGATCCTTCGGCACCACCGGCAGCAGAGGCCTGAGGTATAACTTCAATTTGATCTGGCGTGGCGGTTACATAAAGACGGAGCGTAAGGCTGTCAAACGAACGGGATTCGTTGTTATAGATGTTTACATCTAAGAAGTCTAAGCCGCCATCTGCAATGTATTGATAGGCTCTCACAGAGAAATCGTACCAGCCCACAGGTGTGGTAAACTTTAAAATATTTCCGTCGTCGTTGACGTTTGTTTGAACGCCGTTACTCTCGACCATGTAATAATAGGTGGTCTTTTCCTTGAGCCCGCCAATCTTTACGTAGTGGAAACTTGTCGGGATTCCCGATACATCGGCGTTACGGGCGCCTGTGTTCCATGCAAATTCGTTTGCGTTCGTATGGGGGACGGTATCCCAGTAGACCTTGGATTCGTATTCGCCATTTGGAGTGTACCACATGATTTCGGCAGAATCGGCGGTGAGATTGCATATGGTAACGTTTTGAATATCGGCAGCTTCTATGGTGTTCAGCGTAGTGAACGTGAACGGTGTTTGTGTGCTGTCGACGAGGAACTTGGTCGTAATGCTATCGGGACTATAGGCGTTGGTTCCGACAACAAAGAAATTATAGGTTGTACCTGCGGTGAGTTGACGCAAGATGATTTCGTGATAAACTCCGGCCTTGTTGCTGTCGGGAGTGGCAATTTCGGTTAGTTGAGCGATGTTATCGCTTGTTCCATAGTAAATTTGCGCCGTTCCGCGAGTGCTGAGTTTTACGACGACTAAGGCGCTGTCCATGCTCACGTGGCGAATTTCGACACTTACATTGGGAGGCGTGGTGCGGTCCACTTTTTTGGAGGCGAGCATGCCGACACTTACAAGAGTTGCCGCTGCATCAATACAAGTTTCAGAAAGACGGTAGTCTTCCCAACTTTTATTTGAGGGAACCCAGGAGTTTGTGCTTCCTGGCGCAACACCGCCAAAGAGTGCTCCTGTGGGTGGTTTGTACTTGTAGCCCGCACCCGGAACGTTTTTGCCTTCGGGGTTTGCGGCGCGGTGGTGCGGGTGGGCGTCATTTTTATCGCCGATGCCCAGAACAAAGGATACGTCCCACGGATTCACGCCAAGCATATAGTTCAATTGCTTAATGCCCAGCTGGTGCATTTCTAAAGAATGCCAGTCGCGAGTTGTGCCGTGTTGTGGTAGTATAATCGTCTCTAAATCCTTGGTGACATCGGCATAAGCCAACACTTCAAAAATATTGCCAGTTTGGTAACGATTGTAAATCCAGGTCTGGTCCGTTTGCATTACGTACCAGGTTCCGTCAAGTGTTAAAGGAGTGTTGTTCAGGTTGGGAATAGAAATTTGGATAGTGGTCGGCCCATTGTAGTTTGATTCAGAGGCAAGGTTTGTTCCTAGAATCAAGGCTACGTTCTCGGCATACCACAGACGTGTTCTGGGGGAGACGGCCTTTGTCGTTTCGGTAGAAATGCCGTACTTAAGTGCAGTCTCGTCATCTTTTAACAAGAGCTTGTAAAGGGCGTATAGAGCGAAGGTGTATACGTTTGCCCAGGATGTGTTTTTCATGGACTTGCGCATACCATCGCGGGTGTATGCCATCCAGCCACCATCAAAGAATCCATTGCCTTCTTGTTCTTGAGTTGTGCTGAATTCTTTGTTCTGAACAACGTCGTTAAAGTAGGACATATCGCCGGTTTGTTCATACGTCGCGTAGTGGAGGGCTACTGCCGCAAGGGCGAGGTCGTCGTAGGCTTCGTTGTTGCCGTTGTAGGCTTCGCTATCAAATTTGAAATTCAAATGATTCTTGAAAGCCTTGCCTCCGTCATAGGAGCCCTTCTTGAGCATAAGGTTCTTGGCAAAGTCGTACATTTTCTTTGCGACCATAAGGCAGCTATCTGCAAAGGGCTTGTCGTATTCTGCATAGAGTTTGCCCAAAATGGCAAGGCCTGCTGCGGTTTCGCCACCTACGGTTGAGCCGACTTCACCGAGACGAACTGCACGGGATGCCGGACCGCCGCGGTCGGTGGCAGATGGTGTATTGTTTACAGGAAGATTGTCCTGGTTTTCGGGACGTCCCCACCAGCCATGGTCGCTGCCAAGGATTCCCACAGAAAGAGCCATATCGTCAATGACTCCATTTGCGCGGACAAAGGCACGAAGTACAAAGTCAGCGCCATGCTTTGCTTCGCGGAGCATGTCGGGAATACCATCGGTATTGACTGTTTCGCCTTGGTTATATGCGTAATTGTCTTCGTCAGCTTCTGGATTGGTTGCGGCCATGACGGCGGCCACCATGAAGGCGTACATTTGAGTCAGGGATTCTTTAAGATGGTCCCCGCAGTCGTAATAGCCACCTTGCAATGTTCCTGCCAAGGCTGCGTTGTAGGAACCTCTTGCTCCGTCGGGCGATGCCGGATTTACCACAATGCCTCCGGCGCCATCTTTCATGTGGCTTGCCGGGTGGAACCACGATTCTCCATTACCACTGCGGTTGATGCCGTAGAACTTGAGGGCTGCGGCCTTGACCATGGAGTAAACCCTGTCACTAATGATAAAGGTCGAAGAGATATCGTTACCGACCTTGATACGGTAACGGACGTTTTGTTCCAACTGGCCCGAGGGGATGTTTCCCACCATAACGGATCCTGATTGGCCGCTAATATCAACTTGGTAGCGTAACTGGTCATTAGTGGCTGCGTTGGTTCCTGCTATAATGGTCCAGTCGGAGGATATCTTGGCTCCTCCGTCTACAAGATCTCCGGTAACAGCAGGGCTGAGGGATTTGCCGTCAATATCGACCACTTCAAATTTCGATGCGGTGCCAATATAGTAGAACTGGCATTCTGGGTCGTCAGGGAGGTAGCCTGCCTGATTCACGCGGATAGGACTCATGCGCACGTTGATGGCATCCAAATAAGCCTGGTTCAATGTGTCTGGAATCAGCGCGTTCGGAGCGTAAGCGAGCGGGGTCCTGTTCTTGGGGACCATGTTGTGTTTTGTTGTCACCGTCGTATCGTAACGGTCAAAGACGGTAGAGTCCCAGGTGAGCGGGAATACAGGACGAATTAAGTCATAAGGAGTAGGTTGTTCCTGGTCGGCCGCCATAACGGTAATGGCGGAACATAACACAAGTAGGTACTTCTTAATAGGCACAAAAGCCTCCTTTTTGTAAACACAAAAACGGGCACTAAACGTGTCCTTACGGTCTAAGCATCCTAACGCACCATTTTCAAAATAGATTTATTAAGCCGAAATCAAATAGCCTAATATGCGAAAAATGTTCTAAAATCGTTCTTTTTCTGCAATTTTGGGCAGAGTTGTTCCAAAACAAAAATTATTTGTAAAATGGATTTTACAAGTAGTAAGGTTGTAAGAAAAATAAACGAATAAAAAAATCCCGACCGTGATGGTCGGGATTAAAACTTTATTAAGGTCTTAGCCTAAAATCAGTCCCCAGTGAAGATAATCACGAGAACGGATGCGATGAAGGCGGCAGACACAATCAGGAATTCCCACGGGTTTTCCATGATGGTGGTGCTTGCAGTTGCGCCCATAGATTCGCTTTCCATTTTCTTCTTTTCTTCGGCTTCGGCCTTGGCCTTTTCTTCGGCGGCCTTCTTGTCGGCTTCGGCCTTAGCGAGAGCTGCGCTATCAACCGGAGCTTCCTTCTTGGCTTCGAGGACTTCGGCAGCGGCAGTGTCGGCCTTTGCGGTGTCGGCGGCGGCAGCTACAGGAGCGGCGGAGTCGGCCGGTGCGGCAGCGGCTTCAGCGGCCGGAGCGGCGGAATCGGCAGGAGCAGCAGCGGCTTCAGCGGCCGGAGCAGCGGAATCAGCAGGAGCAGCAGCCGGTGCGGCGGCTTCAGCGGCAGGAGCAGCAGCCGGAGCAGCGGAATCAGCAGGAGCGGCAGCCGGGGCAGCAGCTTCAGCGGCAGGAGCAGCAGCCGGGGCGGCAGGTGCAGCAGCAGGAGCGGCTGCCGGGGCAGCAGCTTCAGCGGCAGGTGCTGCAGCCGGAGCGGCAGCCGGAGCAGCGGCTTCAGCGGCAGGTGCAGCAGGAGCGGCAGCCGGAGCAGCTTCAGTCTTAGCAGGGGCTTCCTTGGCCTTAGGTGCGGCCTTGGCAGTCTTGGCGGCCGGTGCTGCGAATGCAACGGCGGCGGCAACAGCGGTTGCCAACAAAATCTTCTTCATCATATTGAGATCCTTTTTGTAGGTTTAAAACTTATTGTTCAAAAAATAATACTTCTAGTGGCGGTTCGGGGAGAAAAAGTAAAAAAAAGTTCAAAAAATGTAGTGAAATTTGATTTTGAACATAATTTGAATTGTTTTTTTGTGAAATAAGGGGCCAAAAAATGGGGATGAAGTGGCTAATAAGGCTGATGAAGGGTGATTGACTGCGGTGGGGCGTTGCGGGTTGTCCCCGCTCGAGGGGGTAGCGGGTGCCGCGCGTGAAGTTCCGCTTTGGCTTACTGCTGTCTGTATCCTCGCTGTGGCAACGCGGGCGGCGGAAGCGAGGGGGAGGCTTCCCCCTGTAATAAGTGGTTAGCCCTTTAGGGCGTAAGCAGTGGCTAGTAAGCAGTGGTTAGTAAACAGGAGAATAATGGCGCCGAAGGCGCGTAACTAGAACCTGACCACCAGCCACTAACCAC
>JAKSIM010000024.1 GCA_024398845.1 Fibrobacter sp.
ATTGCCATAGGAATGAAGCTGAATGTTCTTGAAACGAAGGATTTGCTCTCTTATGCAGGATATTCGTTTACGCCATACAATTTGACGGATGTGATTGTATCTGCGTTTATTGAACATGGAACTTATGATATATGGACGATAAATAATCTTCTTTCAAAAAAGGGCTTGCCTCAATTAGGGTAACCTTCGCGCCGGGAAACCGGCGTTTTTTTTGTCGCTTCCTGGGCGACCTTTCGAGCCTTCTGAACGAGTATCTTTGTTTTTGTGAAGAGGGAATGGCGATGTTGCCAACCCAAACAAAACGAGGTGAAATATGAAGCAAGGTTTGACGGAAATGGTTTTTATTCTGGACCGCAGCGGTTCCATGAGTGGCCTGGAAAAGGATACTATTGGCGGTTTCAATTCAACCATTGAAAAGCAGAAGCAGGAACCTGGCGAAGCAATTGTTTCCACGGTTCTTTTCGACAATGAAATGCAGGTTCTGCACGACCGCGTTCCCATTGCAAACGTACCCGAGATGACTGATAAAGAATATTACGCTCGTGGTTCGACTGCTTTGCTTGACGCTGTCGGCGGCGCCATCCACCACATTGGAAATGTGCATAAGTACGCCCGCGACGAGGACCGCCCCGAAAAGACAATCTTCGTGATTACCACCGATGGTTACGAAAATGCAAGCGTCCGTTACACTGCAAAGAAAGTGAAGCAAATGGTGGAACGTCAGAAATCCAAGTACGGCTGGGAATTCGTTTTCCTGGGGGCGAACATCGATGCCGTGGAGACGGCCCGCGATTTCGGCATTGCCGAGGAATGTGCTGCCAATTTTGTGAATGATTGTGAGGGTATCAAGATGTGTTACGAAGCTCAAAGTGTTATGGTGAGCAACCTCCGCCGCAATAAAAAAGACGCTTCTTGGAAGGACGGAATCGAAGCCGACGTGAAGAACCGCGGTAAGACCCGTTAGCTGTTTTGTTTCTTGAAAAAGAAAAAATTTTTTTTCTTGACAAAGGGGGCTCTAAAAAATATTTTTATTAGGTTATGGGGGGGGGTGAATATGAAAATTGAGTATTATGCTTATTTTGCATATCAATTGTTGGTTTTTGCCTTTTTGATGGGGTGTTCCAATTATACTTTTGAAGAGGATGTGGAGTCTACCGACGATGTTGTTGTTTCCGCTGAATCTTCGGATGATGGCTCGTCGACAGATTCAAGGGGTACGTCCGATGTTGAATCAATTGACGGCTTCGTAAAGTTCACCGGGGCAAAGTCAGTCACTTTGAAGGATGCTTCTTATGGAAACGACGCGTCCATGGAAGTCAAGTTGAGTGATGATTTCTTTATGGCCCGTTCCGAAGTGACCATGGGTGAGTATGCGAAACTCATGGGCGGCAATGTTACCGAGTCGCAAAAGAACCTCCCTCAGGTAGAAGTGAATTATTACGATGCGGTTCTGTTCGCGAATGCCAAAAGCAAGAGCGAGGGGCTGGATACCGTATATACTTATACAGGTTCCCAAATGAGTCCTTCGGGAAATTGCGTTTTTCTTGAAGGTTTGTCGGTGCGTTACGATGTTTTCGGTTATAGGCTCCCGACGGAAGCTGAATGGGTTTATGTCGCCCAGAAATTCTGGGATGTTAAAAATTCTTGGACGGCCGACAATTCGTCCTATGAGATACATCAAGTTTGTATTGAACCGTCTTCGGGTGACTCTTCGGTGAAGGTTGTTGACGATGCCGATGTTGTTTGCGATATGGCCGGAAACGTGACTGAATGGGTGGACGGCTGGCTTGTAGATTACAAGGATACCTCGCTTGTGAACTTTGTCGGTGGTGAGATTCCAAACAGTTTTGGAGAAAGCATTATCAAAGGAGGAAACTATCAATCACTACCAGACGAAATAAATATTGGCAAACGCAGGGATACGTACGCTGTTGCTAGGTCCTCGATGGCAGATTATGTTGGGTTTAGGCTTGCGATAGGGAAAATTAAGAATCCTCTTTGGCTCGATGCTTCGGGAACGGCAAAAACCGTACTTGTCGATTTACTTGCTTCGCTTGAAACAGTGCAGGAATTTTTGCAATCGAGTAAGGCGAAACTTGTATTCAGAAATGATGTCACGGGTAACTTGATGTACGTGGACTACTATAGATCAGCCCCCGTCGCTGTGGAAATTAAAAGTGGTATAGATGCGTACCATCCGGACATTTCTCCTGATGGGAACTTTGTTGCGTTCAGCACCGGGCTGGAAAGCGCTAGGGGACAGTCCGATGTTTATGTCTGTCGTCTGGATTCAGCGTGCTCCGGCAAAGTGAGACTCCCGGTGGAGAGTGCTGCAATTCCCCGCTTCAGGGTGCTGGAATCGGGCGATACCGTCTTGGTTTACGTAAGTAATGGTGCCGACAACAAGAATTCGCAGGAATGGATGTCGTATAGTACTTGGCAGGTCCCATTTGCTGGCGGTCATTTTGGAACGCCCCAAAAATTGTTCAATGGCAGTTTTAACGGCGGCGTTACGGATGATTTTGCGGTGACGGGGTTCAAATTACTGCGTGTCGCCAAGCGCAATGCATCTGGCGATATGGATTACGATGTTTGGTACAATGGCGAGCAGGCTTGCAACGTTTCGCTTTCGAATAATGGTAGTGGGCGTACGCTCTTCTTGGACTTTGGTGGTTCTACCGGACGAAATTTTGTAGGGAAAAAATACAGGGCTCATGAGCAAATTTTGGTACTTGATGCCAATGGTAAGCTTGTTGATGCTGTAGCTTCACCAGCCAATTTTAGTTTCGATCATTCGGAATGGGTGAACGGTAAGAATGTAGCTGTAGCGACACTTTCCGACAATGATGGTGCCCATAAGAAGATTGTTTTAATTGATATGGAAACAAAGGCCATTTTGGAAGTTGCCGGTAGCGAGAATCTTTTTCACCCGGTCATGTGGGTAGAAAATCTACAACTTCCCGTGAACAGTTCCTCTTCAAGTAGTTCGGGTCCTTCTGAAGAATTTGTCAGTTCCTCTCTTGGTTTGAGTTCTTCATCGGAAGAAGTTGCTTCTTCGAGCTCGTTGCCATACACTTTGAATTTGAAATCCGATAGTGCGGGTGTTTATATATATAGTACAAATACGACCGATCTTCATAATAGTATTGTCCGTTATAAAATGGAACTTTTGTGGCAGTATGCGGATTCCGCGAATGTCGTTGTAATGGGTTCCTCTCGCCCGTTGAATGGGGTATTCCCGAAATTGCTCAGTAATCAGTTCCTTGCTGTGAATTTGTGCATGGCGGCTTCCACGATCCACATGTCCAAGGATTTTTTGATGAAGTACGTTTTCCCGCATTATAAAAAAATGCGCTATTTGGTGGTTTCGCTCGATTTGGATTTTTGGTGGAAGGATGCAACAAAAGATAACTGGTTCCACGACGGCAGCGACGCGAAGGCCATGTCCTATAAAGGCTTTGTATACGATAAGAATCATAACTACTGGGTAGGTGAACCCGATATTACGCCGTTATACGAGGCCTCAAAAAAAGCGCCAAGGACAACTCTCGCCCGTCTCGATTCCATGATTGAACAAAGAGGGCAACTGCAAACAGAGTGTGCTCCTTCTTCTTCTTGGACCTCTGGGCTCGGGAATGCACAACTGGATCCAAGTCAGCAAGCTTTGGATGCATCAATGAATGCCTTAAAGACCATTATTGAAGAGTCGGCAAAGCGCAAGGTGAAGGTTATCGGGACTATTTTCCCAATGTCTCCGGAATTCAAAAAAAGTGAGTATTATGGTTACTATGGCATGCGTCGCAGCATTGCCGAGTCCTTGATTAGCGAGCTTGAGGAAATGAGTTCCACGTATTCGAACTTTGTGTTGTTCGACGAGAATAAAGGCGGTGAACATGATTACAAAGGCGGGATGAATGCCGACGCCCAGCACCTTTGCGATGAAGGCGGGAAGTTGTACACGAGTCGCTTGGATTCCCTGCTGCTAGAACTTGACAAAAATTAAATTTTTCTAAATTTCTTCCACATGAAGAATACGAATATCCCCGAAGAAGTTTTTGTGAAGGCTGCCGCCGAGTTCGGTACGCCGCTTTGGATTTACGACCGCGCGACGATAGAAGCGCGCATCAAGGAAGTGAAGGTATTTGACAACGTGCGCTTTGCGCAGAAGGCCTGCCCGAACCTTTCCATCGTTTCGCTCGTGCGCAAGGAAGGCTGCGTCGTGGATGCCGTGAGCGCAGGCGAAATCGTGCGCGCCTTGAAGGCGGGCTTCAAGGGCGGTGTCGAAAAGGGCAAGGTTCCGGAAATCGTTTACACTGCCGATATTTTTGACCGCGACGCTTTGGAACTCGTGAAGAAGTACGACATTCCGGTGAACGTGGGTTCTCCGGACATGATTCAGCAACTCGCCGATGCCGGCGTTAAATCCGAACTGACGCTCCGCATCAATCCGGGCTTTGGCCACGGGCACTCGAGCAAGGTGAATACGGGTGGACCGCTTTCGAAGCACGGCGTGTGGCACGAACAGATCAAGGACTGCATCAAGCTCGCGCAGGCGAACGGGATGTGGATTACCGGGCTCCACATGCACATCGGTTCCGGTTCCGATTTCGAGCATCTTTCGCAGGTGGCAAGTTCCATGTGCGATGCCAGCCGTCGCTTGGGTTCGCACTTGCGCACCATCAGCGCCGGTGGCGGCCTCCCGATTGAATACCACGAAGAAAAGAAGGGCGGGCGCATCGACATGAAGGCTTACTACGATGTCTGGGATACCGCCCGCAAGAACATCCAGCAGAGCATCGGTCACGACGTTCACCTGGAAGTGGAGCCGGGCCGCTACCTGGTGGCCGAAAGCGGTTACTTGATGGCCGAAATCCGCGCCGTGAAAAAGCAGGGCGACAACCTGTTCTACCTTGTGGACGCAGGCTTTACCGACCTCGTGCGCCCGAGTTTCTACGGCAGTTATCACCAGATTTCTGTTCTGGCCCGCGATGGCCGCGAATTGAACGAAACCGTGGATGCCGTCGTCGCAGGCCCGCTTTGCGAATCCGGTGACGTGTTCACCCAGGAGGAAGGCGGATTCGTAGTGACCCGCAAACTCCCGAAGGCGAAAGTCGGCGACTTGCTCGTGCTCCACGATACTGGCGCCTACGGTGCCGCCATGAGCAGCAACTACAACAGCCGCCGCTACGCCGCCGAAGTGATGTACACGAACGGCGAATTGAAAGTGATTCGCGAACGACAGACGTTTGAGCAGATGCTCCAAAATGACCGCATTATCGAATTCTAAACTTCGCATAGCGGCGTTACTCGCTCCCTCACGTATATGAATACGCTACGGGCGCTCGTCGCCTCGCCCTGCTCGTTTCTAATTCGATACTGGTTTGCAGTTCAAAACTTCGCATGGCTGCGTTGCTTTTTTTGGTTTAAATTTGACGAAAATTGCCAAATAAACGGCTTTTTGAAAACTTGCAAGAAGCCTTGATTCTAACTATATTTGGGTAGCGCTTTTGGGCGTCAAGAAACATCCAACCCTCAAATCAAGGCTAACAAAATGTCAGATCGTTTTATCGTGACCGGTAACTTCACCGATGACCCGTTCGCCATCGACATGGCCCAGTACATCGGCCTCCGTGAAGATATTTCCGACGTGGTCTCCCTGAAGACTTTCGCCAACTCCGAATTCTGCCCCCGCTACATGCTGGACCCGGAAGACATGGAACATATCGGCCACCGTCTGGAAGGCAAGATTGTCTTGATTTGCTCCGTTTCGAACCACGAACGCAGCCGTAACGACTACGCCATGCGCAACTGCATCTTGGCCCGCGCCGCTAAGGATAACGGTGCCGAACAGGTCGTCCTCGTTGAACCGGACCTCTTCTACAGCGCCCAGGACCGCGGCCCGCACCGCATTGGCGACCTTGAAAAGGATCGTAGCGTCACGGACTTGAAGAAGTTCGATGGCCAGGCCTTCACGAGCCTCCTCTACGCCGAACTCTTGAAGAAATCCGGTGTCGATGCTGTGGTTACTTGCCACAACCACTCTATCAAGGTGCAGAACCTCTTCAACGACATTTTTGAAGGTCACTTCCACAACCTGATTCCGACCGACGTCTACGCCCACTACATCAAGAACAGCAACTTTGTCCAGACCGGCAAGGACGGCAACAACCTCGTGATTGTCTCCCCGGACAAGGGCGCACGCCCGTTCATGAACGCCGTCTTTGACGCTCTCCAGCTCCCGGAATGCAAGCGCGTGGTGATGGACAAGGTCCGTACCGGCGAACGTGAAATCAGCATGACCTTCAACCCGGAACTCAGCGACATCAGCATCGAAGAAATCGAAGGCAAGGACGTAATCGTGTTCGACGACATGGTCCGCACCGGTACGACGATTGTGCAGTGCTGCGAACACATCAAGAAGGGTAACCCCAACCGCGTGTGCTTCGGCGTGACCCACTTCCACACTAGTGCGGAAGCTCGCGAAAAGCTGAACAGCCACGCCATCGACGAAATCCTCACGACCTCGACTCTCCCGGACATCATGAACCGCGACTGCCAGGGCCGCCTCCGCAAGAAACTCACCGTGCTCAAGCTCGGCAAGTGGATTGCCCGCCACGTGATGCAGATGTACGGCATGGACGATGGCCGCTTCGAGAAGGACTTCTACAAGATCGACATGAGTTCCAAGAACCCGCGTTGGCCGCCTGTGTTCTTCTAATTTCCGCTCGCTTACCGCAAGCGTTGCGGTTGGCGGAGGCCGCTCAACAAAAGGGCGGCTCGCAAAATGCCTCGGATTAAAAGTCCGGGGCTTTTTTTTGTAAAGAAAATTTCTAGTTGAGGCGTCGCAATCAACTAAGCGAAGCGAGGAAAGCACAGTAGAGGCGCCCTTAAATAAAAATATCGGTAAAAAGGTAAACTTTGTGTTTGCTGCGTGGTGAACGCGGGTGGCAATCTTTACTATGTTTCGTTCATGTACTCCAACGTGATTCTGAATCCCGGCGAGAAGTCGGATCATGGTAGCGGCGTAAAGTTCGCCCTGTACAATCCGTTCAATTCTGGTGATTACGACGCGTCGGATGATCCCTCGTACCATGGGATTTCTGCGCTGCGAGAATATGTGGTCGCCGATTCCGTCGTGGTCTTGGACAGGAACGGAAACTTGCTCTGGGGCGAGGCCCCGCGGCCGCAGTTTGCTGATGATTATGTTGTCGGTGAAAACCGCAAGGACTTGATTCATCGCGAGGGCGATGTAATCTACGTGACAATCGAGAGTGATGGTCGTTATACGCTTGAAACGGTAAATGCGATTGGTATGCCGCAAAGCGTACTGTTCAATGGAACGTGGAACGAGGGCGAGCATTCAGTGGTGCTGACGAACTACAACCTGAACGCCGGAAGCTATCTGGTCCTTCGCCGAGGAAACACCATTCTCT
This sequence comes from Fibrobacter sp., assembly GCA_024398845.1. Lineage (GTDB taxonomy): Bacteria > Fibrobacterota > Fibrobacteria > Fibrobacterales > Fibrobacteraceae > Fibrobacter. Next base: position 7,434 of record JAKSIM010000024.1, read on the forward strand.
CGTGGCAGGTTTTAAAATAAGGAAAAACGTAGTGGCGTGACAGTAAGGTCTCGGCCATTACAAACAGGATGAAAATATGAAGAAAATCTTTTTGACATTTTTGCTTATAAATGTTCTTGCCTTTGTCGCTTGCACGACGGATGCCGATGAAGAAGTTGATACTTTCGATGCGTCTGTCGTTTGCCCTGCTGATGGCTTAAATAAGTACGGGGAGCCAAATCGCGGAACGTTCATTGACGAACGTGACGGCCAGGAGTACAAGTATACGACCATCGGTGACCAAGTATGGATGGCGCAGAACTTGAATTATGAAACAGAAAAAAGCTATTGTCTAGGCAAGGACCCTGCCAATTGTGATTTGTACGGTCGTTTTTATTACGCATATATAAATAATAATCTTGGTTTTAGCGGAACTGTTGATTGGGATATGATAGATTCCATTTGCCCTAAAGGTTGGCGTGTCCCCATTTTAGAAGAGTGGAAAACGTTGACTTCTTCTGTAAATTCTCCCGATTCAACAATCACTGCAAATCGCTTAAAATCTGTTGACGGGTGGGAATATAATCATTGGGGAAAGGGTACGGACGAATGTGGATTTTCTGCATTGCCGGGAGGAGAATATTCACGTAATTTGTCATCTAATGGATCTTCTGCTTTGTTTTTACTAGCTACGGCGGCGTACGAAAATATGAATTATTTTATTGAAATATCAAGTCGTGCTGAATATGGTTGGTCTTCTTATACACTCCCCGTCCGTTGCCTGAAGGATTAGCCTATGCGAAAAATTTTCTTCATCATTCTTTTTCTTTCCGTTTCATCCTTTGCGCTTACACTAAACCAGGTTCGTGCTGATTTGAAGAACGCTTCTGTTTCTGGTGATTCCGTCGAAATGAAGATTCGCACCACCGTGAATACAACATCTGGTAAGCAGGTGGTTTCTGTTTACGTTGTTCAAAAAAGTAAGTCAAAGATGTATTCCGAAATCAAGACCTCGTTCATGAACCAGCGTACTGTCGTAAACGGGAATCGAATGAAGGTGATTGACTTGAATACGAATAAAGTTCAACTTTTGCCGTACAATGGCGAAGCCTTGGAAGCCTTGTCCTATACAAGGTTCAATCCATTGGATTCCGGAGACTGGAAGGAACCCATGTTTGTGTCTGAAAATCTCTACTCCATCGAAGGACCCAAAGGGATCTTATATTACGACGCTAAGAAAAAGAGAATCGAAAAAATGGAATCAACGGACGAGAAAAAGTCTGTTCTGACAACATTTGCATATGATGGCGAAGGAAAGTTCAAGTCCATGAATGTCGTGGTGAATGCCAATGGCGTTGAAACCTCTGTTTTTACGGAAATTTTATTGCTGCGCAGTTCGGAGAAATTCCCGGATAGGCTTTTTGAATTCTAGTTTAAAGGAAATCGTATGAAGAAACTATATTTGTTAGCATTTTTTGCGATTTTCGTTGCTTGCACGACAGACTCCGATGGCGGAGAGTTTAATGCTTCCGAAGATTGCCCGGTAAGTGCTCGTGGAACGTTTGTGGATGAACGTGACGGCCAAATTTACAAGTACACGACCATCGGCGGCCAAGTGTGGATGGCGCAGAATTTGAATTACAATTCTGATCAGAAAGATTATCAGGGGATGACATATCCTTGTTCTGAAGCTAGCTCTCTATGTCCATCTGGCTGGCATTTGCCTAGTCAAGAGGAATGGGAGAGATTGTATGATAATATGGGTGGAATTGATATTGCTGGTGAACGATTAAAAGCTTCTAGTGGGTGGAAACCTTTGAATCGTGGCGATTTAGAGGGTGGTTCGGATGATTGCGGTTTTTCTTTGGTGCCGGAGCTTACATCGCAAATGATGAATGAAGGTTTTGCTGCTGATTTATGTTCTTCCACTTGGGATGGTGAACACTATATTTTTGGTGAATTTTTTTATTCTAACAAACCTAATGTTTCCGTTCAGTCTCACTTAAGATCAAATTATTATTCCTATTCTGTCCGTTGCTTAAAAAATTAGCCCATATATCTTTTGGAAAAAATATCCCTGGAGCAAAAAAATCGCTCATTTGTGCATATTTTGGTGTTATAAATATGATTTTTTGGTGCGTTCTTACGAAACATATTTATATTTCATAGCGTATGTCGGCACGAGTTACTAGCAGCGATAAAGTAGAGGACTTGTTCCCGGAGACCCCGGTGCACAAGATTATTACACCTGTGGAACGCCTGATGAAGGTGGAAACGACGGGTGGCATTGTTCTTATCATCATGACCTTGGCGGCGCTCATCTGGGCGAACCTCGCGCCGGGCTCGTATGAGCATTTTTGGCATACGCCTCTCGCCCTCACGGTGGGCAGTTGGGTAGGCACGGCGGACCTGCACTGGTTCATCAACGATGCCCTGATGACGGTCTTCTTCTTTAACATCGGTCTTGAAGTCAAGGGCGAAATGACCTACGGCGAACTGCACGACCCGAAGGCGGCGAGCCTCCCGATTATCGCGGCGGCGGGCGGTATGCTTTTCCCGGCTTTGATTTACTTGGCCCTTTGCCCTCATGGCGAATTTAGCGCCGCCCGCGGTTGGGGTATCCCGACGGCTACGGATATTGCGTTCGTGGTGGGCTGCATGGCGATTCTCGGCAAGCGCGTTCCGCATGCGCTCCGCGTGATGATTTTGACTTTGGCCATTGCCGACGATATCGGCGCCATCCTCGTGATTGCGATTGGCTACCCGAGCGGTGACGGCATCAATTTCTGGGCTCTCGGGTCCGGTTTTGCCTTGCTTGCGCTTATCAACTTCATGTTCCGCATAGGCGTGCGTAACCTGCTGTTGCATGGCGTTATTGGTGTCGCGATTTGGGCGCTGTTCGTGAAGAGCGGCGTACACCCGACCATCGCCGGTGTGCTGCTCGGTCTTTCGGTGCCGGCCAAGCCCGTGATTGCGAGCGGCAAGTTCGCCCGCTTTGCCAACAGCGTCGGGAACGTACTCGATGGCGACGCCTGCGTCTCTGGCGAAGAAAAGTACCGCGTGTTCAGCATGCTGAAGCGTGGCGCTCGCGAAAGCCTCAGCCTGCAAGAACGCCTGTACAAGCCTCTGGTACCGTGGGTGAACTTCGCCATCATGCCGCTCTTTGCTCTCTCGAACGCTGGCGTGGAAATCAAGCTTGGCGGAGTGGAAGTCCCCGTGATGAGCGCTGTCGCATTGGCCCTTGTCTTCGGTAAGCCGATAGGCATTTTCCTGTTCAGCCTTATCTCCGTGAAGATCGGCATTTCCAAGAAGCCCAGTTACCCGTGGAAGATTCTGTGGGGCGGTGGCATGCTTGCCGGTATTGGTTTTACGATGGCGTTGTTCGTCGCGGGTCTCGCCTTTGATGTGGGTGGCCGTCAGGATTCCGCAAAGCTCGGCATTCTGCTCGGAAGCTTCTGCGCCGCGATCTTTGGTTCCATCTACATGCGAATCGCCTCGAAGCCCGAGAAGTAAGATTTCATTACGAAAATGGCGTTACCTAAAATAGGTGACCTAAAATAGGTTGCCTAAAATAGGTGGTGAATCTTATGCCGCATTTTGTCTACATGCTCCGCTGTGCCGGAGGCCGCATTTACACGGGCTACGCCGTCGATGTGGCTGCGCGTTTCGAACAGCATAAAAGCGGGAAGGGCGCGAAGTTCACCAAGGCTTTTCCGCCGGAGTGCATATTGCACACATTTGAACTCGAAAGCAAGGAATTTGCCTTACGCCTGGAAGCCCGCATCAAGAAACTCCCGCGCCCAAAGAAGGAACTGCTTGCCGTGGGCGACGAGGCGATTGCCGAAAAGCTGAAGGCCGGGCTGGGCGAAGTTCCTGTGAAAAAACGCAAAAGAAAACGGTGTAAGTCGCGAAAACTTTCGTCGGAACCTGTTTGCGCTTGACGGACCCGCTCTGCCCGGCGGCATCGCCTTGCTGCGATTTTGCGAAGCGCAGTTTTCGGTGACGCTAGCCGACGTTGACTGGAATGAAGTGGAATTGGTGTGATGTGAATCTATACCTTTTGAAATTTCAAATAGCTATATTTATGAAATGCGCGTGTCGGTAAATTGAGACGACCTTAGAGAGGTGTTATGAACTTTCAACATTTTTCATTCAAATGGCACCTTTGTACATTTTGCGTTGCCGTGCCTTTTTTCATGGCGGCTTGCGGTGACAGCGGTTCCGACAGCGATTTCGAGGAACCCTCCGGTACGGACGAAATCTGCGAAGACGATTTTTGCGACAGTGAAAGTTCCGACAGTGATGGAAAATCTGCAGGAATGAGTTCCAGCAGTGCTGAAAGCAGTTCCAGTTTCCAGAAAAAGGAAGCTGATATTTCTGCAAGCAGTTACAAGGATTCTTCGCTGGCGGGTGAGAAATACAAATCCGATTTAGGAATGATGAACATCGTCAACGGCACAATCTACGATTCCACGTACAATCACGAGTACAAGACGGTTCGAATCGGACCTTACGAGTGGATTGCGGAAAACTTGCTGGATGCTACCACCGCGTTCGAGAATTACGATATGTGCTACGACAACGACCGTAACAACTGCAAGACCGATGGCCGCTTGTTCAGGGATTATACAAAGAACGATATGTGCCCTACCGGATTTGTAGTGCCGTCTTCTGCGGATTACAGGTACCTGCTGCGTGTCACGAGCGATCTCACCGATGCCGGGCTTGGGTTCAATCCCCAAATGGCGGGTTTCTGTAGGCGCGGCACCTTCGACATGGATTCGCTAGGCTGCTCCGACAAGGGTAAAAGGACTTACCTGTTGACAAACAACGACAGCATGTTTGTTGTTGGCAAGAATGGCAAGGCGCGCATGATGGAATCCGATTTTTACGGTTTCTACTCGCTGCGTTGCGTCAGAAAATTGTCGTTTGTAGAAAACGAAAAACAGTTGCCTATTTGCAATTCCGAGACGGAAGACGACCTGGGTGATATTTTCGTGGCAAGTGCCAGCAAGAACTACTTTTGCGAAGGCGGCATATGGGTCAAGGGGAACGACTCCGATTGTTCTTGGGGCGACCGCGGCGAACTGCATTACTACGGAGATTCGCTGTATGTCTGCAACGGCTCCTGGACGCTCGCCACAATGAACGAGGCTGGCGCTGCATGCGCCGATGAAAACGACGGCGATGTACGCGAACTGAATGGCAAAAAGTTTATATGTAACGATTCCTCCTGGCGTGAACCGAACGCCACCGAAAAATCCATTGGGCTTTGCACCGCGAAGGACATTGGAAAAATCGATACGATTCCCGTGGGCGTGAGCCTTGATTTTTACTACTGCGATTCCACCGGCTGGCGCTCCGCACGCCTCGTAGATTACGTCGGCAAATGCGACAGTTCCAAGTTCTACAACGTCGTGGAATTTGGCGAAACAAAGTATGCTTGCCGCACCGACAACACCTGGGAAAAATTCACGACACTCGAAACAAAAGTCGGGCTCTGCACTCCGAAAAAAATCGGCATCATCGACAGTGTAAAACAGGGTGAACTCTATGACCAGTACTACTGCGATTCCACCGGATGGCGCGCCGCGAAACTCGTGGACTACGCAGGCAAATGCGACGACAGCAAGTTCTACAAAACCATCGACTTCGGCACCGTCTCTTACGCCTGCCGCACCGACGGTTCCTGGACAAAACTCTCGACCACCGAAACCAAAATCGGTGTCTGCTCGCCCAAGAATCGTGGCGCAATCGACAGCATCAATTCGATTATTTACGTATGCGACACCACAGACTGGAAAGTCGCAACCATTTACGACATTTTTGAATGCTCCAGCGCAAAAATCAACAGCACTGCGAAATTCAAGGATAACACTTACGGCTGTAACGACGATTTACAATGGACTCCGGTGACAGACACTACAAAGGCCCTGGGTTATTGCACCAGCAAAAATTACGGTACCATCAAAAAATACAGTTCCACCGACTTCATCTGCGATACAGAATGGCGCAAGGCCACGCAGAACGATTTGATAGGACTCTGCAACGATAGCACCGAAGGCACCATCACAACATACAATGGCGAAAAGTATGGATGCGCCAAAAAAACCTGGAGAACTCTCAAAGCACACGAATCAGAATATGGTATGTGTACAATAAAGAACGCTGGCGAAATACATCAATATAGAATAGGCAAATTTTTCAAATGCACTGGTAGTTCCTGGGATTACGTCTCCATAGAAGATGCCCTTGGCGAATGCAATTCGACTACAGTCCCCTCATTACAATACTATGCCGGCGGCGCCTACTTTTGCGTGGGTTATTCCTGGAAACCGGCAAAAGCCCGTAGTATATTGGGAGCATGCACCAGCGACCGTAAAAACGAAACTGGCTATGTCGGCGATACGCTTTATATTTGCAACGGAGTCACGGATTGGGTAAAATACACTGGCCCCGAAGAAGAATACGGATTATGCACGAACAACACGGACCGCATCATATTCAACGGCGAAAAATACGGCTGCACAGGTGATACGGGCGCATTTGAATGGCGCGCCGAAAACGACCTCGACCGAAAACTTGGATTCTGCAATGGTGCAGATTCAATACAATGGAAAGAACTCGATGGTGTGGACTATGTTTGTTCCTTACACCACCATGAATGGTTTACCGGTACTTTTGTGGAAATGTATGAAGATTGCGTTGCTCATAATGAGAATCATAATTTCGGAACAACTGTTGGCTATAAAGGCGAAACGTACTACTGTCAAGAAGGCGTAGACTATGATACCGGAAATAGTGGTTATGAAGTCGGCTATTGGCATAAAATGAATTCATTTGAACTAGAGTATGGTCCCTGTACGCCGGAAAACCAAGGCCAGAAAGTCACAATCAAAAACTACACATATACATGCTCTACTAGAATAGGTAGATACGAACATATTGTATACTTATGGATAGGCGAATCTTAGAGGAAGCAACTTTATGAATTTTTCGAAAAGCACATTCAAAAAAACATTCTTGGCATTCTGCCTTGCGACTCCATTTTTCATCGCGGCCTGTGGCGACAGCGGTTCTAGTTCCGATGATTTCGGCAATTCCATCGACATAGACGAAGACTGCGACGACGATTCCTGCGACAGCAAAAATTCCGGCAGTTCCGACAGCAACGGCAATGGCGCCAGCAGTTCCAGTTTTAAAAAGAAAGAAGCCGACCTCTCCGCGAGCAGTTACACGGATTCCGCGCTGGTGGGCGAGGAATACAAATCTGATTTAGGAATGATGAACATCGTCAACGGCACGGTCTACGATTCCACGTACAATCACGAGTACAAGACGGTTCGAATCGGACCTTACGAGTGGATTGCGGAAAACTTGCTGGATGCTACCACCGCGTTCGAGAATTACGATATGTGCTACGACAACGACCGTAACAACTGCAAGACCGATGGCCGCTTGTTCAGGGATTATACAAAGAACGATATGTGCCCTACCGGATTTGTAGTGCCGTCTTCTGCGGATTACAGGTACCTGCTGCGTGTCACGAGCGATCTCACCGATGCCGGGCTTGGGTTCAATCCCCAAATGGCGGGTTTCTGTAGGCGCGGCACCTTCGACATGGATTCGCTAGGCTGCTCCGACAAGGGTAAAAGGACTTACCTGTTGACAAACAACGACAGCATGTTTGTTGTTGGCAAGAATGGCAAGGCGCGCATGATGGAATCCGATTTTTACGGTTTCTACTCGCTGCGTTGCGTCAGAAAATTGTCGTTTGTAGAAAACGAAAAACAGTTGCCTATTTGCAATTCCGAGACGGAAGACGACCTGGGTGATATTTTCGTGGCAAGTGCCAGCAAGAACTACTTTTGCGAAGGCGGCATATGGGTCAAGGGGAACGACTCCGATTGTTCTTGGGGCGACCGCGGCGAACTGCATTACTACGGAGATTCGCTGTATGTCTGCAACGGCTCCTGGACGCTCGCCACAATGAACGAGGCTGGCGCTGCATGCGCCGATGAAAACGACGGCGATGTACGCGAACTGAATGGCAAAAAGTTTATATGTAACGATTCCTCCTGGCGTGAACCGAACGCCACCGAAAAATCCATTGGGCTTTGCACCGCGAAGGACATTGGAAAAATCGATACGATTCCCGTGGGCGTGAGCCTTGATTTTTACTACTGCGATTCCACCGGCTGGCGTACCGCACGCCTTGTGGACTATGCCGGCAAATGCAACGATAGCAAGTTCTACAGTGTCTTTGAACTCAACGGTATAAAGTACACCTGCCGCACCGACAGCACTTGGGAAAAGTTCACGACTCTCGAAAATTCCATCGGGCTTTGCACTCCTAAAAAATTAGGCGTCATCGACACCGTTAAAAAGGGCGAAAGCGTCGACCCGTACTTCTGCGATTCCACCGGCTGGCGCGCCGCAACGCTCGTGGACTACGCCGGCAAATGCGAAGAAAGCAAGTTCTACAAGACCATCGACTTCGGCACCGTGACATACGTTTGCCGCACCGACAGCACCTGGAGCAAAATGAGCAGCCTCGAAGAAAGACTTGGAGTTTGCGCCCCTAAAAAGTTCAACGACATCGACACCATCGACATAGGCGTTTACGCCTGCGACAGTAGTGGATGGCACACCGCAGGCGTTAGCGATTACTACGGCAAGTGCACCGAACTCAAAATCAACACGATCGTGGATTATAAGGGAACCGGCTACGCCTGTGTAGAACCGCCCACCTGGACGCAAATCGACAACGTCACCAAAAAGCTGGGATTCTGCACCAAGGACATCCAGGGAATCATAAAGGACTACGACGGCACGCCCTACATTTGCGACTCCAAGTGGCGCACGGCCACCCAGGCGGAATTCCTGGCGGAATGCACCGAAGAAAACGAGGGCTCCACCAAGAAGTTCATCAACACAAGTTACGGCTGCAGGAATTTAAAGTGGATCAAGTTCAAAGCCGTCGACGATTCCCTCGGTTTCTGCTCCAAGAAATTACTAAACGAAATCAAGTCCACCGTCAAAAAAACATCGTACAAATGCCTGGACACCGGTTGGACCAAGTACACTCCGGAAGTCGCCTTTGGAAAATGCGACGATGATTTCAGAAGAGAACATGGACAAGAAATTTTTAAGCTTGGCGACGAAGAGTATGTCTGCTGGATTACCGGTTGGCGTACTCCGCAGGCGACGCTCAAATTGGAGGAATGCACCGCGGCCAAGGTGGGGACTTTCGAGGAGTATCTCGGAGACACGTACTACTGCTCTCCGAAGAAGAACTGGATAGAGGTGGTTGGCCCTGAACTTGAACACGGCCTCTGCGAAGATGGAAGAACCGATATCGTCACCTACAACGGAAAGAAATACGGTTGTTTTCGCGAAGCTAAGAATTACGATCGAATTTACTACAATGTAGTTGAATTCAAGTGGCGCGAAGAGACTGAATTGGACAGGGCGATGGGATTCTGCCATAGTTTCGGCATGGAATGGAATAAATACAATGGCCTTGACTATGTCTGCAATCGTGATCAAATGGGCTGGAAAAACAGCACCTTCTGGGCAATGTACACAGCCTGCGATGACAGATACCCGTATAAATACGGCGTAACCGTCGGTTTCAAAGATTCTCTATTCTACTGCGACGAACTCGTTGAACCCATTACCAGCGAATACGTGGGCTGGCACATAATCCCCCCCATCGACGAAGAAAAGGGCCCCTGCCGTAAGGATATTTTCGAAGAAACTATCCTCTTTAATAGCCAGGAATACAAGTGCGGGAAGACTTATGATTGGCCGGACAGCGTTTATAGGTGGTTGCCGCAGGAATAGGAATACTTGTTGCAACTTTCGCAACCCTTCTGTCTGCGCATTCGGCCTGACCCAGGCCTACCTTCCGGCTGCCGTCTATAGTTTGTTCTTAAATCAAGTCCACGATTAGGTACGCTGCCATGGCAATGCTTGTCACGCTTATAAAGTGGCGGATGAACTTGTTGCCTTTTTTGCGCTGCAAAAAGCTGCCGAAGTAGCCGCCGCACCAGGCGCCTAGAGCCATCACGATGGCTATTGGCCAGTTGATTTTCCCCATGACGCCGAGTGCCAGGGTGCCGATGACGAGGAAAATGGTGGTTAGGGCGTTCTTGAGGGCGTTCACGTGAATTGGGTCGAGGCCGGTGTACCGCGTGAGGCTGAAAATTTGTACGAAACCGACGCCGACTTGCACGATGCAGCCATAGATGGAGACGAGCGCGAATCCGATGGCGCCTTTCCAGGTGAGTTTTTCGGGTGGTGTTGCGGGAGGTTTCCCGAGGATGTCCTTTTTGAGGTTGCTCATCACGACGACGAGGCAGATGACGCAGGCGAGGATTGCCTGGAACGCGCGGTCGCCAATGTTCACGAGGAAGCACACGCCGATGCATGCGCCTACGAGCGACGGGATGAATAGCTGCCTGAAGATTTTCTTGTCGAGGTAGCCGTGCTTGGCGAGGTTCGCGACGCTGCTCAGGTTCCCGATGATGAGCCCGATTCGGTTCGTGCCGTTTGCGACGGTCGCTGGCATTCCGAGGAATATCATGATGGGAAGGCTCAAGGTGCTTCCGCCGCCCGCGATGCTGTTGATGAGGCTTACGACGGCCCCGAGCAAGAAGAATGCCGGGTATTGCGCGTACTGCCACCACTCTGCGTCAATCATTTTTGATTACCTCGTGCATTGCTCGTTGGAACCGTGCTTGTGTTTTTTGAAACCGCGCTGTTACTTGGCGAGTTCCTTTTCGAGGAACTGCTTGTTCTCAAGAACTTTTTGCTTTTGGCTGTTTTCGGGGTATTCGGCAAGGCACTTGTCCAGGGGGGCGATGGCGTCACGGAGCAGGGCCTGCTTTTTGGCGATGTCCTTTTGCTTTTGCGCCTTGGCGAATATTTGCGAGGTGGCCTTGCGCTGCTTGTTGCAGAAGGCGTCACCGAGTTCCTTGTACTTTTGAATGGCCTGGGCTCGCAGATTGCTTGCTTTTAGTTTGTTCAAAAGTTCCTTCGCGGCGCTAAATTTTTCGGTTTTGATGAGCGAGTCGGCTTTGGCGAGCGCTTTGGCGGGGTCGTTCTTTTGCCAGTAGGCAATGGCTTCGGTGTTTGTTGCGCTAGCGAGTTCGGCGATGTGGTCAATGAGCGCCTGGATGTGGAGCGTGTCCTCGAAGTCGCGGTAGCGCATTTGAAATTCGCTTGCCTTTTTCTTTGCTTCGTCAAATTTTGCCTGGTCGTCGGCGAGAGCCTTGATGCTTGCGTAATCCTTTTGCGCCTTAGAAAGCGTATTCTTGTAGGCTATCTGCTTTTGCGCGTTGGCCCATGTGGTCAGCGAATCACCTGGATCCATGGCAATAAGGCTGTCGGCGGTGCTTGCGACCATGCTGTAGGCGGCTTGAGCGCGGTTCATGTTTTGAATTTCAAGCACGAGCGGTTCAAAGCGTTTGATTTTTTCGGCTCGGGTTTTGCCGAAGGCGAAAAGTATGGAATCTGCACGGGCTTCCCACGTGTTCCACAAGGGCTTGATTATGCGGAAGCGTTCCAAATAGGCGGTTGCGGAATCAATTTCGCCGCGGTTGTATAGCTTGTAGGCGTAATCAAATACGCTGTCGGCAAGAGCGGGGAAGGCTATGTAAGGGTCAATCGGGTTTTCTACCGGAGAGATTGGCTCTGCGATAATCTCGGGTGGGACCTCGTTTGCGGAACTTGTCGTGCTTTGCTGCGCGGTGCTGGAAGTGCTTTCGCTTTTGCTGGTTTCTTGTGGGGCGCTCGTTGTGTTTGCGTTGCCGGGTTTGCTGGCTTCAATGCTAGCGTTGGTTTGTTCGGCATTTGTATCTACAGGAACGACGTCTGTCGCAGGTGCTGGCGAGTTTACGGCGCAAGCGGAGAATGTTAATAAGACGGTTGCAAAACTTGTTAAACAAACGATTTTTTTCATCTTATTCAGCCTCTATAGGGACAAACGCGTTGCCACTCAGGCCTTCGGGCAAATCCCAGTCATCATCCTTGGGCATGCTGGCCGGTGCATGTTGTGCAGGAGCGGCGGGTTGTTCGGCAATAGCGGTTGCAGGAACTGCCGGCTGGGCGCTGGTAGAATCGCTTGTTGCTGCTTGAGCAGTTGCGTTTGCGGCGTCGGGGCCAACCATTCCGTCGGCAGGTGCTGTTGCGGGTTCGTCGGTTGCGGCGATAGCGTCGGGGAGCGGCATGCTGGTCATAATGCCCATTTCGGCGATGCTTTCGGCGGCGCGTTCCTGAACTTGGGGCGGCGTGAATCCCGGAACGTCAAGCCACGGGAGCGGGCGTCCGTCTTCGGGTCTTCCGCCGGCGACTGCGATACCGGTCATGGGGTCTACAATCAGTTCGCCGCGTTCGTTTGTGAGTACCATCGGGATTTCGCCGGTGGCGAGAATCGAAATGTCCAGGAAGTCAATCTTTTCGGGAATGCCGAGAATGTTGATTTCTTCTTTGGCGAAGGCTGCCCATTGCGGGAGGCCGCCGGAGGCGCCGGCGATTCTTGTTCGTCCGGATTTGAGCGGCTTGTTGTCGTCAAAGCCTACGTAACTTCCGATAGAGACAACAGAGTCAAGCGCGAGTCCGTTTTTCTCCTCAACGTACGTCGGGAGGGCACCCATGAAGGCCACGTTCCTGTAGTCGTTGGTCGTACCCGTTTTTCCAAGGGCGGGGAAGCGCAGCTTGGTTTGCTTGTCTGGGCTGCGGGCCACAATGTTTGCGTTCTGGCTGCGGGCGGTACCGTTGGTGAATACCGAGCGGAGCATTACAGCCATCTGGGTTGTTACCGTATCGTCGAGTACGGTCTTGCTTTCAAATTCGTTCTTAAAGATTACGCGGCCGTCGCGGTTCTTGATTTCCTTGATGAAGCACGGATCCGTCCAGTCGCCGTCCTTGCACTTGAACACCTTTCCGGTGAGGATGGTCTGGTAGGCGGTGCTGATTTCGGAGAGCGTGATTTCGTTTACGCCGAGAGGCATGCTGAACACCTTCTGCAATTTCTGGTGGATACCGATTTCGTTTGCAAAGCGTGCGAATTCAGCCATGGAGAGGGCTCTGCGGTAATCGGGCCAATAGCGAAGCTGTTCTGCGTCCAGGTAGTCGGTTTCGCTGTCAACGGGTTCGACCATTGTGGTCAAGCGCTTGAAATCAACGAGGGTAAAGTTCGGGAAGAGGATAACGCTGTCCATGGGCGGGAGCGTTGAGGCCACATCGGGGTCCAGTTCCTGCGCTTCGCGACTGCGGAGCATGTCGGAGTAGCGCTTAAAGTTGTGGTTTAAAACCTTGAGACTTAAAGCGTCCTTTTTGGATTGCTTAATGCCTACATCGGTGTAGGTTCCGTAGCGGAGGGCCTGCACGGCGCGGGCCTGCGCATTTTTGCCTTCGTTCTTGTATTTTTCAACGAGTGCGTCGCGTGCCTTGGTAAATTCGATTTCCCGCTTGACCTCTTCTTTCATGGTGAGGCCGAACTTGTCGCGCAAGCGCTCAAAGAAGGCCTTGTTTTCTTCGTCGGCATTGCGGGCAAAGCCGTTTTGCGTGGCGACTTCTTCAAATTCACTATTGTTCAGTTTATCTAGCAAATGTTCTAACAGCCAAATACTCGAAATATTTTCGGAACGTGTAGCGGCCCAGGCAATCGTGACAACGTCGCCCTTGTTCTTGTGGTCCGGTCGCGGGAAGTAGAACTGGTTTACGTATTGGAATACGTTGTATTCGTTTTCGAGTTCGTCAAAGTAGTTCCAGTGATGCTGCAACGCGAGGGCGTAAAGCAGAGGCTTCCAGCTGGAACCTAGCTGGCGGAGAGCCTTAAAGCTACGGTCGAATCCGGTGTTGTGAAAACCGCCTTGCGTTGCGAGAACCTTGCCGTTTTGTATGGCCAATAAACCGCCTTGCAGTACGGGCTCGGTTTCAATTTTGCAAGGAGCGTAACCGGTGGAGTCTGTGTCGCCCGTAACGCTTACAAGCAAAATGGCACCTTGCTTGAGTTGCCCTGCGAGAATCTTGTTTACGTCGCCGCCAACCTGTTTGCCAAAATCCTTAATGGACTTTTCGGTAACAACGCCCTTGAGCTGACCAAAATTCAATGTGAGGGACTTGAGCTTGCCGTCGTCATCAAAGAACACGCTGTCGACGGCGCCGTAGAGGTAGTCGCCAATGCGGGCGCTCTGGGCGCGGTTTGCAAATTCAGCCTTGGGGAGCACGAAACCGCCTAACTGCATTTGCAGGTTGCTGATGTTGGTTTGCAGCGCGCGCTTTGCGGCATCCTGGCTTTTGGCGTCGAGCGTCGTGACGATTTCGAGTTGGGCCTTGCGCCAATCTTCAATGCCTTCTTTTTCAAACAGGTCGTGGAAGTAATCGCTGTCGAGTTTTTCTTCGAGGCGTTCCAGCGTGGTGCTCATGGTAAAGCGGAAATTGCCGTGGTTAAATTCGAGAGGCTTTTCAAGCGCCTTGTCCATATCTTCTTGTTCAATGTAGCCTTCTTCGACCATGCGTTCTAGCACGTACTTAAGGCGTTCGGCTCCGCGGGCAATGGCCTTGTCGCGGCGTTCGGCGTTGCGCTGGATAAACGGGTCGTAGTTGAACGGCCCCTTCACGGAACCAGCAATGAACGCGCATTCGGCGAGGTTCAGGTCGCGCAGTTCCTTGTTAAAAAAGTACTGGGCCGCAATGGCGACTCCCTTGCCCGTTCCCGAAACGTGGAACTGGTTCAGGTAGAATTCCAGGATTTCTTCTTTGGTAAAGTGCTTTTCCATGCGGAGAGCATTCAGCAGTTCCTTGAACTTTTCCTTGACGCTCCTTTCTTCGCGCCCAAAGATGTTCTTGACGGTTTGCTGCGTGAGCGTGGAACCGCCTTGACGCATGTGTCCGCTCTTAATGTTTGTGGCCATGGCGCGGGTAAATCCGTGGAGGCTAAAACCGTTGTGGTTCCAGTAGCCGGCATCTTCGGCGGCGACTAGGGCGTTCACGATGTTCACGGGAATATCGCCATAGGGAACATAAACGCGGTGGTTGGCGTCAAAGAACGCGCCGAGGAGTTCGTTTCCGTCATTATAAAAGACGCGAGTTTCGCCGCTAAGCACCTGTAAAATGGAATTGCGATTGAACTGGTTGTCGGGATCGCGTTCCGGAAGGATTTTGAAAACGACGATGTATGCCGGAATGCAGCAGATGAGGGCCACCAGGGCGAACGCTGCTATAATTTTGAGGGGTTTCTTCAAAAAGTGCATAACTAAAATTTAGAATTTTTGAAATATTGCTGCCCGGAGTGTAAAAAAAATGGGCCATTTGGGGCAATTTTGGGGCTTTTTTGCGGGTACCCCTTGAAAGTTTTGCGTAAATTAAGTAAAATTAGGGTCCCAAAGATTGGGAAGATGGCCGAGCTGGCCGAAGGCGCGTCCCTGCTAAGGACGTATAGGACTTAATCCTATCGCGAGTTCGAATCTCGCTCTTCCCGCTGAAAAGCCCCGAGCAGCAATGCCCGGGGTTTTTTGTTTTACCCGGCGTGTTCCTTCATCTCTTTTTTGTTCTTGTACATGGCGGAGTCCGCCCTCTTGAGTACGGTCTTCACCGAGATGTCCTTGTTGCGGTCAAAGTCTGCCATCCCCGTAGCAAAGGAATACGTAAGGGCGCGCTGCCTAAGATTCTGTAATTTCTGATTGCGGGTGGCGTAATCCATTCCCTGGAGGATAATGGCGAATTCGTCGCCGCCAATGCGGAATACCGGGCTTTGCTTGAACGTTTCGCAAAATGCCTTGCAGCACTCGCGAATGTAGTTGTTGCCGGCGTCGTGGCCCTGGGAATCGTTGATGCTCTTGAGCCCGTTCACGTCGCACATTACAACAGAAAATTCCATAAGCTGGCCTGCGCCAATGCGTGAGTCCATTTCGGTTGTGCGGGCGCTAAAGGCTGCTGCGCTATTCACGCCGGTAAGCGCATCCTTGTTGGCGATGATCTTCGAGGCTTTTAAATCCTCGCGAAGCTTTTTATTTTCTTGTTCCTTGCGGGTTTCATAGTCAATGCTTCGAATACCTACAACGTAACACTCGTCCTTTTTGGGGTCCTTGACAAGTTTCAGTTGGTAAAAAAGTACATCCCGGCCGAACTTTGCACGGAAGTGAACTGTATATGAACTTTTTTTGGCAAGTAGCTTGGAAGAGTTCTCGCGATTGGTGTCTTTTAAAAATTCTGCCAAGTCGTCGGGATGAATGATGTTCTTGAGCAATACATCGAACTTCTTATTGCTTGGCAAGTTCTTGTCGATGTCTTTGGCGATTTCGGCGAATCTTTTGCTTGCCATGTAGGGGAACACTTTGTTCTTTTTGCCGTTGATGTAGCAAATCAGGTCGTAGTCCGAGGAAAGTGCCGAGAATACGGCAATCCTTCGCGAAACGGTTTGTGATTTATATAAATGCAGCTTTATGGCTAGCACAGCGATAATCACTATGCAAATTCCCAGAAATCCATAAAACAATCCACAATCCATAGAAATAATATATTTCAAAAAAACGACAATTTTCAAATTTTTGTGTAATAAAAATGTAAGAACATGAGCCTTTTGGGCCAAAAAAGCCAAAATGTGACAAAAAAGACGATTTTGAAAAGTTACTATTGACTTTTTGCAGCTGATTTGTGATATTAAAAAAGGAAGTCAACAAAGAGGTATTTATGAAAACAGAAAGTTTTATTGCTGGTCTCGCCATCGGGGCGGTTGCCACTGTTGCAATTTCTAAAAAGTTTTTTAACGGCAAATTGCCGGATGACGCCTTGAAGGATGCGGAAGGTGCCGTGGAAAAGCTCCGTAGCTCCGTAGACAGTTTAAAGACGGAACTCAACAAGCGCATTGAATCGGAACAGACCTTTGCCGCGAAGTGCGAGGAACTTAACGAACAGGTGGCGAAGCAGAGCGCCGAAATCAATAACCTGAAGAACATTTGTGACGCCCAGAACGGCATGAACAAAAAGCTCGAAGAAGAGCTCGCCGAGGCTAAGAGCGGTAAGTAGTTTTTACTTGAGAAAAAAACAAAGTCCTGCGGTTTCGCGGGGCTTATTTCGTTACCCCGGAGACACTCGTTTTGCGCGTCACCCTGGATTTTATGTTATTTTTAAAAGAAAGGAGAAAGTAGAATGAGAAAAATAATCCTTCTTGTTGTGCTGTTGTTCCTGTTTGTGTCTTGCTCGGAAAAGAAGGAGAATGCGCCTGAACAACAAACGTCGGTCCCGGAAATGCAAACTCCGGCAAAAGAATTGACCAAGATAAAAAAATACAAAATTCCGTTGGACAGTTCCCGAATTGTAACCTTGAAGGATTTTGACCCGAAAGATTCCATTATGATTGGAGTCAGGGCTTTTAATAAAGCGGAAAAAGAATTTGTAAAACGTTGGAATTATACGAAGGACACGGAGTTGTTTATTGATGTTGTCGGTAAAATTTGTAGAGAATCACGTCCATGTGCGTCTAGATTAGACTCCGTGGCGTATAAAAATGATGTGACCTCTATCCTAGATAGCCTTATGCGCAATGGTTTTTTGGACAAAGCGATTGAAGCCAGAAAACAGGAAATGAATGGACCTTGTTTCGGTAAAAACTATGAAAAAAATAAAAAAAAGTGTGATGAAGAATCAGAGGAACGGATCAGAAAAAAAGTTATAGAAGAATTGAAAAGGAAAAAAGGTAAATAATGAAAGTCGCTATTCTTTTATTTCTTTCCACATTTTCTGTGATATTTGCAAAAACCAAGTGTTATGATTTTGATGACTATATAGGATATTCTAGTGATTTGTTGGAAATCAAAAAAATCATTGAGAAAAATGCGGAACAAGAAGAATCCAATAATTGTACGTTGGAAGGGGGTGTAGGTTCCGGATTCCATATAGCGGCAAGCATATTTCGAAAAAACAAATGCGGAGACCGATCAGGTTCTGTCAATGGGTATTTGGAGATAGCGTTTTCTTGCGATTATTGTTCGGGTGAAAAAGTTGATAAAATATTAAAAAAAATTGAAGAAGATTGTAAAAATGCTTGTATGGAAAGTGCTGCTTACTGTCGAAAATCTGATTTGATTTATGAAGGCGGCTGGGGTGGCGAAATCGAGAACGATGATGAATGTGGCGAGACGCTTCCGGAATGCCAGAGCGATGAATCCAGTTCCTCGCAAGGTGAAGAATCTTCGTCTTCTGAATTGGCGAGTAGTTCGTCCCAAGAAAATTCAAGTTCCTCGCAGGTGAATTCTTCAAGTTCGCAAGAGGAATATATTTCATCGGACGAAACTGTTTCAGATGATAGCGATTCGTCGGGATACGCGGGTGGCGGTAGCAAAGGATTTGAATGCGAAGGTTTCACCATGTTTCAAAAACGTCCGAAAATGATAGACAAAATAGAATTGCGCGAGTTTAAACCGTTTTGTTCTGAAGAAGGCGTTATCTTGATGGCCGCCAACATCCCGTATTTGGATATTATTGGGGAGTATAGGTGCTCTGACATTTTTTATGATTACTTGTTTTATTGCGAATATGAATCGGCGGCTCCATCGGAAGGTTGCCATGGGTACGAATATTTTAGGCATCTGTATTATTATATAGACTCTCGTCAACTTTGGATTGGAAGCGAAGTGGTTAATTTCTCGGCAAAATATGGCCTTTTCCCCTATTTTGACGTTGATGAATTATATCAGAAAGTTGCAGATTTTGGTGTCGCTGCAGGTTGGGATCTTGGTCCTGATTTAAAAAATCTTTATCCTGAACTTTCCATTTCAACGTTTGAAGATTACGTCAAGGCCTGCGCCCTGTATTCAGGAATTGAATGGGAAACTCTCTCGTCTAGTGCAGGTTCTCTTGATGAATCCAGTAGTTCTGTGGAAATAGACTGGGATTATTACTCCAGTTCGGAGGAATCCTCGTCGTCCGAGGTCGAATTGAGTAGTTCCTCCGAAATACAGACAAGCTCGTCTGAAGAAATCGCTTCTTCCTCGAGCGATGAATTTGTCCCTGGTGAAGATCAGGTGTACACCCCGGATCAAATCTTCCGCTCCGGCCTCCAGAATATGGAGCCTGGCGCCTGCTACTCCCTGAACCCTGATCGTGGCACCATTTACGGCTGGAACATCAGCTACGACGCGAGCGATACGTGGTGGTGGCAAAAGGTCGACTGCGAAACCGGCGAAAAGGCAGTTGGGAATGGAATCGGCGCTTGCTCCGCGTACTCGGAATCTGTACCATTGAATGTCTCCGGTTGCTATTCGTACAATGGCTCCTGTTATATATGCGATAAAAGCAAGGGTGACTACGTAGATTGCAATGCGGTTTGGCTTTGGAAGTACAACTTCCCGACACATGATTGGTTCAAGCAAGTGGATTGCTATAACCCGTATGAGGGGGAGGACTGCCCTGATCCATCCTATCTTTTGAAAAAGAGTGCTGAAATTGCCAACGGTGAAAATGCGAATTACGTAAACGAAAACTATGGTCTTGATTTTGTAAAATCGTCGAAAACGTACAACGCTCTAGGTCAAAATGTAAAAAGGCCAGGAAAATGGGAAATGGTTTATGAGAAAACGTTGAATCGTAGTTTTAACTTGGTGACAAATGGAGCGAATATAGTAAATACACATTACTTGTTAAAGCTGTCTACGAATTCGGGGCATGTGTCTGCAAAGCATGACGTTTCAATAAAACTACGTCTGACGAGACGAGAAGGTTGTTCTTCTAGAGCCGATATAATTGTCACTTTTACTACAACTGTAGATAAAAAGCCTGATTATTCGAATATTGATCTTCAAGATCATGAAATGAAACATTATAACGCGTATATGAATTATGATAAGAGAGAATATAATGAATGGTATAATCTTGATGCTGGCATGTCAGATAGCGAAGCGTGTAAAGAGGTAAAATCTTATATTTGGCCGAACATCCGAGATTTATTGACGAAACTGATAAACGAACAAAATAAAATTGATGACGACGACCCGAAAAATGAGTGTAAGGACCGAATTTCTTTACAAAAAACTATAAATGAAATGAAGTCGGCGTTTGATGCGAAGGTTTGTCAAGAAATGTAAGGGCAGATAATATGAGAAATGGTCTTTGTTTCTTTCTTTTGCTAATGACTTCTTTTTGTTTGGGAAATGATTGTGAAGGCGTTTATTTCTTGGGTACGCAGAAATTCATTGAACCAAGGATAGAATCTTTAGATATCTCTGAGTTAGATTCTTCTTTGGTGATTCCTGTTTGTGTGAATATGTCTGATTCTACGATTATAATGGAAAAGAATGTTGAAAAATATTCTTACTGGTTGTCAAAAAAAAGTTCTATTTGCTGTAATCCACAAATAAGTGTTTCTCATTATGAAAGTTTTGTTAGCAAGTATATGGATCGTCGTAAAACGCACTGTAACAATCGATATGAATCTCTCGGAAACGGAGTTACAACATCAACAAACTGTACGATTGTATCGAAATTAGATTCAACAGAAGATTATCGAAACGCTACTCATTGTGGCTATCCAGTAAGGTATGATATCAGCGTTGAAAATGACGAATTGAAAAATATTCCGGTTTCATTAGCATGTATGAGCACTTTTCCTCATAATATAATTGGAAAAGTCTTTGCTCATGAAAAGTCGGTATATGTTTTTTGCGATGGATTTTATACAAATTTGCGAACAAATTTCTATGTGAAAGTTACCGGCATTTGTTCCGATAAAAAGTAGGGAGTCTGCATGAATACTCAAAAAATTCTTTTGCTGATTTTGTGCAGTCTGTCTTTTTCTTTGGCAGACGGCTTGGATGACGCTTTCGAGGCGGCACCTGTTGTTGCCAACTACTGTGTTGTTGGTGGAACCCATCCTAAGTTTAAGCTGACAAAGGTGATTACGGATACTCCTGTTATATATCTTGCCGAGGCGGATTCCATGGAGTGTTCATGCTATTCGGCGCATTCTCGCAGCAGTTTTGACTTGCCAATGAAACCTGGGGTTCAACCGGATTGCTCGGGAGACTCGTCTTTTTATGCAAGGGGTACGTGCAAGGAGAAGAATCCCCAGCTTGTTCCGGCTTCCTACAAGTTTGAAATTCCCAAGGAATATGAAATTCCCCAGGAGTATTTCGATATGCACGGAAAAAATTTTGTGAAGACGCTTTACAAAAAGAAATTCCTGGCTTTTTTGGAAGCCCGCCTTACCTGCAACGACGCTGAACCGTTTTTCTTGGAGCAGCGTTTCAAGGTCTATATTTCTGGTCCTTGCAAATAGTTTTTATCGTTGAATTAAAGTTTTCGCTTTTTAGGCGAGATGATAATGAAGGCGAGCGAGCTCACGAGCAAAAGCATGGGGTAGAACATCAAGGGAATGATGTCGAAGGCGCTGTAGTTTGTTTCGAGCTTGGTTGCGGCAATGGCGGCGAGGGCCACGAGCATCTGGGCTCCGTAAGGGAGAATCCCCTGCATAATGCAACTGAAGGTGTCGAGCAGCGAGGCCGTTTTGCGTGGAGAAATTTTGAATTCGTCGCTCATCTGTTTGGCGATTGGGGCTGCCATCACAATGGCGACTGTATTGTTGGCTGTGGCGACATCCATGGCGCTTACCAAAAGGCCAACGCCCAGTTGGCCTCCTCTGTGGCCCTTGAAAATCTTGTGGATAAAGTTAAGCAGGGCGACGAACCCGCCGTGGACGCGGATGAGCCCGCACATGGCGCTCACGAGAATCGTGACCATGATGGTTTCGTACATGCCAGAAATTCCAGAACCGATATTCCCGATGAGGCCGATAAAATCTACGGCGCCCGTGAAGAGCATGATGACAGCCGCAAGTGCGATGCCCACGAGAAGTACGATGAATACGTTAATCCCGACGAGGGCAAGGGCGAGTACGACCACGTACGGAACGAGCTGCGTTAAGCTGTAGGAATTGTGCGCTACGACTTGAGCGTTTGTGTGAAGCGAAATGACTGTAATTAAAATGACCGTCAAAATGGCTGCGGGGAGCGCGATTAAAAAGTTTGTACGGAATTTGTCTTTCATGTTGCAGCCCTGCGTGGTGCAGGCGGCAATAGTCGTATCCGAAATGAAACTCAGGTTATCGCCAAACATGGCGCCGCCAATCACGGAAGCGACGCAAAAAGGAACGCTGAATCCAGTGGCGAGAGCCACTTCAATCGCGATTGGCGAAACAACGGTAATCGTTCCGACGGAGGTTCCCATGGCGGTAGAGACGAATGTCGCTACAATAAAGAGTACGACGACTGCGAATTGCGCCGGGATGAAATCCAGTAAAAAGTATGCGGCCGAGGAGGCGCTGCTGCGTCCGAGAATCCCGGCGAACATGCCCGCGCAAATGAAGATGAGAATCATGATGAGGATGTTCTTATCGCCAATGGACTTTGCCATGACCTCGAGCTTCTCGTCAAATTTGAGGGCTCGGTTTTGCAGGCACGCGACGAGAATTGCGACCATGAATGCCGCCACGATGGGAATGTTATAGAACCCCATGGGAATGTGAAGGATGTATTCGAAGGTGATTCCAAGACCGAGGTACAGTACGAGGAAAATAGCTATAGGAAAAAGGGCCTTGGGACAGGCCTTGATTTGGGATTCGTTTTGCATACCCTAAAAATAGCATTTGTGCATTATTTCTATATTTTGTCTTGGATTTTAATTAACGAAAAAGGAACATTATGCCAGCTTTTGACCCCAATGCGAAAAAGATGCTGATTTCCGGCAACGAGGCTATTTCCCTTTCCATGCGCCACTGCAATGTGCAGCTCGCCTGTGGTTACCCGGGAACCCCCTCCACCGAAATCTTGGAAGACTATTCTGACCTTGGCGGATACGCCCAGTGGGCTCCGAACGAAAAGGTCGCCGCAGAAACCGCCCTCGGTGCGGCTTTTGGCCACGCCCGTAGCGTTGTGACCATGAAGATGGTGGGCCTTAACGTGGCAAGCGACGTGCTCTACACCGCCACTTACACCGGTGTCGATGGTGGCATGGTGTGGATTGTGGCCGATGACCCGGGCCAGGCAAGTTCCCAGAACGAACAGGATACCCGCAACCACGCTAAGGCTGCCGTGTGCCCGATGTTCGAACCCTCCAATTCCCAGGAAGCCTACGACTTCTTCCGCATCGCCATGCAGACGAGCGAAAAGTTCAAGATTCCTGTCATCCTCCGCATGACGACCCGCGTGGACCATTCCAAGTCCATCGTCGTCCCGAAGGAGGCTCTTACTCCGATGGTGCCGAACTTTGAACGCAATATCGCCCAGCACGTGATGGTGCCTGGCTTCTCTAAGCCGGCAGGCCGCCGTCTCCGCGCCAAGATGGACGAAATGGAAGCCTGGAACGTGGCCGAAGGCCCGAACAAGGTGGAAATGCGTAGTGCCGATATGGGCATTATCACGAGCGGCATCAGCTACCACCATGTTCGCGAAGCCGCCCCGGAAGCAAGCATCTTAAAGATTGGCATGACTTACCCCTTTCCGATGCAGCTCATCAAGGATTTCGCCGCTAAGTTCGAAGGCAAGCGCCTCATGGTCATCGAAGAAAACGACCCGTGGCTTGCCGAAAACATCCGCGCCGCCGGCATCCAGGTCGAAAGCAAGTTCGACCCGATTTTCCGCTTTGGCGAACTGGACGTGAACCGCGTGCGCCGCATTATCGCTGGCGACAAGAATCCGGATCCGGTGCCCGTGAAGGGAAAGCCGCCTATGCTCTGCCCGGCCTGCCCGCACCGCAGTTCTTTCGCCGTCTTGAAGGAACTCGACTGCATCGTTTCTGGCGACATCGGCTGCTACACCTTGGCCGCCCTTCCGCCGATTTCCGCGATGGACTACATGATTGACATGGGCGCCGCTATCGGCATGGGCATCGGTCTCCGTAACGTGCTCCCGCGCGAACAGGCAAAGCGCGTTGTCAGCGTCATCGGTGACTCCACGTTCGTGCACAGCGGCATCACCGGCCTCGTTCAGGCTGGCTACAACCGCCCGGAAACTGGCCACGTGGTCGTGGTTCTCGACAACAGCATCACCGCCATGACCGGTCAGCAGGAACACCCGGGTACGGGTCGCCACCTCGACCATAGCCCGGCCTACAAGATTGACTACAAGGAAGTGGCCAAGATGGCTGGCTTCGACAACGTGTTCGAAGTGAACCAGGTGAAGGAACCGGAAGAATTCAAGCGCCTCGTGAAGGAAGCCCTCGAAAAGGACGAACTCACCTTGATTGTCGCGAAGAGCCCCTGCATCCTTGCCCTCAAGAGCATTCTCGCCTGGGACAAGGCCAACAAGGAAAAGGCCGAAAAGGCTTTGGCCGAAGCAGAAGCCGCAGCCAAGAAGAACGGAAACATTTAATAAGAGGTTGAATAATTATGAGCGTAGTAAACGTTAAATTTGCAGGCCTCGGCGGAGCCGGTGTTCTCAAGGCCAGCGACGTGATGGCGGAACTTGTTTTTGAACAGGGCTTCGATGTAAAGAAGGCTGAAGTCCATGGCATGAGCCAGCGTGGCGGTTCTGTCGCTAGCGATGTGCGCTTTGCCAAGGGCGAAGAAGTGCAGAGCCCGATGATCCCGTGCGGTGAAGCGGATTTCCTCGTGGTCCTGGATGAAACCCAGGTGGTGGTGAACGAAGCCTTCCTTAAGAAGGGCGGCGTGCTCCTGACTCCTGCCGACATCGATGTGACGAAACTCGAAAACGTGAAGGCCTTGAACGTTGCCATGCTGGGTAAACTCAGCAAGCACTTTGACTTCACCGTTGAACAGTGGGAAGTGGCCCTCAACAAGCTGTTTGCCGAAAAGTTCCACGAAGGGAACAAGAAGGCCTTCATGCTTGGCCGCGAAGGGTAACTGAATCTCATTTATCTGTATTGCATTCTTATGCAAAAATAAAATCGGTCCCAGTGATGAACTGGAACCGTTTTTTTTGTGGGCGCGGGTGCCTTACCTAGACTGAGTTTACGAGCGTTCTATTATGTGTTTGATTTTTACAATTGCGAAGTTTAGCTCAATTTCTGTTTTAGATGAAGTTGTGCTGAGATTTTAAATAGTTGCCAGCATATATAGGCCTTTCTCTGTAAATGCGGTCGGATTGACACTGCTATGTTTTAGACAATTGAACCGGTCAAAAGTTTTGACCAGTTCATCTTTTTCGTTCTTATTCAAAGAAAACGAAAACCCTGTAGGAAATTTTTCAGGATTGTTCTTTACAGCTTGGTTTAGTTCCTTTGTGGAGGCGGTTTCAAGTCGTCAATGCAACACGTCCGTGATTCTGTGCAATCTGAATGAAAAAAGCCTCCCAAGAAGGGAGGCTGCCTAAAGTTTCTAAGTTTGCACTTTCGAACCACCAAAAGTTGCAAATGAAACGTCCAGAAAAAAACAAAGATACTTAATTTTCAAACATATGCAAGCCGGGGAATGCCCCGCACAGATTGCAAAGATTCTTGATGTCAATCGAAGTACGGTCACAAGAGAAATAGAACGTAATTCCGTTGATGGGAAGTACCTTTACGAAAAAGCAGAAATGTTGGCACAAGGTAGGCAGCACGAGGCTCACGTACATTACAGGTATGGCCAGCAACTCTGGGATGAAATCGGCGGCATGATCCGTCAGGGAATGAGTCCGGAACAGGTTTGCGGAAGACTTCGAAAACTCGGACGGGAAGCGCCCAGCGCCGAGTGCATATACCAATATATCTGGGAGATGAAATCGCATGGTGACGACCTTTATACCTTTTTACGGTGCAAGGGCAAGAAGCATCGTTCCCGCGGTCGCAAAAACGACCGGGCGGGAGGCTATGTGTGGATAAGAAAACTGAACGGGAAAAATGCCGAAGAACTCGCAGACGCCACTATCAAAGCGTTGAGGCCTCTAAAAAAACAGGGAGTCCTCCACACAATAACCTCTGACAACGGAAAAGAGTTTGCGAGCCACGAGAAGATTGCGAAAAATTTGAAAATTGACTTCTACTTTGCGCGGCCTTATTGCTCCTGCGATAGAGGAGCTAACGAAAATACGAACGGACTTATCAGGCAGTATATTCCCAAGGGAACAGACCTTGACGAAATTTCAGAGGATTATGTGGACGATATACAACAAAAACTAAACGATCGCCCGAGAAAACGGCTTGATTACATGACTCCAAGAGAGTATATTTTCAACAAGTTCAACATATTGTTGCGTTAGCAACTTGAAACCACGGTTCACTAAATCAACCTACCATAAGGAACAACGATGAAAACATCCACCATCCAAAAGACACGAACGACGTTTGCCCTGTCTCTCGTGCTAATGATCTCGGGCATGAGTTTTGCAAAGGATGGCGTGCTTTCCGGTACCGGCATTTCATCGAATCCCTACGAGATTTACGATGCCAAGGATTTGAAGGCTTTTGCCGCGAAGGTTAATAATGATGATGAGACTTCCGCCTTTGCCATCCTTAAAAGCGACATCTGCTTGAATGCTTGTACTGCAGGTAAATCGGTGCTCTTATCCAACGGCCTTTTGAATAATGGTCTTTTTGAACAATGGACTCCGATTGGATCGAGTGATAAGGCTTATACGGGAACGTTTGATGGCGATGGGCATTCCATTCGTGGGCTTTATTATGAAGATAAAGGTGCAAATGATGTGGGCTTGTTCAAGTACACCGGCGTTGGCGCAGTCGTTCGGAATCTGGTCATGGAGGATTCGTATATTGCGGGTAAACATCGTGTTGGCAGCATCGTAGGGTATAACAACGGCACTGTTAGCGATGTTTATAACAAGAGCACTGTAGAAGGAATGACGGGAATAGGCAATTATGCTGGCGGCATTGTAGGGTATAACAACGGCACCGTCAAAAATGTTTACAATAAAGCGGCGCATCTGTCTGGAGGGTATGTCGGCGGTATCGTTGGTTATAATGCGACAGGAGCTTCTGTCAACAATGCTTACAACAACTGCACTTGGTTGGGAGATGGTGGCGGCATTGCTTATTATAATGGGGGTTCCATCAAAAATGTTTTCCAAGTGCCTGCGGTGGGCAGCGGCGTTATTATTGCCTGGGAAAACAATGGTACCATTAGCAATGCCTTTTACATTTTGCACAACAATGCTTCTGCCAATGTTAATAAGAAAGGCTACGGATCTAAGAAAAATGTGAAAGGCTTGACATTTAAGCAGCTTGCGAATCTCAAGGTTGATGACGCAAGCGGATTCCCTCTGTTGAATGGAGAAACGGAAAGTCCTTGGTCCGAGGGTGGCATAGAAGGTTCCCTGTGCAAATACCCGTATATAACGAGCTTAAAGAATTTTTCTGCTGATGCTCAACTTCAAACTTCGGTGTCTTCTGTCACTATTCGTAATGTTGCCGACGAAACGGATATAGGGACTATTTGGCACCCGACCAACACAAAGATGTCGTTGGAAGTTGTCCAGGCGGATTATGCCGGTATTTTGAAACTGTACAAAGATGTTTCTGGAGTTATGGAGTGGGACTTTGATAACGATAAAGTTACGGAAAACATGGAACTGATGGCGGATTACATTAATAAAGTCAATGGCGTCTACCAAATTAGCAGTGCCCGAGACCTTAAGAATTTTGCAGCAACCGTAAATGCCGGCAATTATGATGCATCCGCAGTTCTTACGAATGACATCTGCCTTAATGCATGTGGTGATGGCGAGTCCGTGCTCAAGTCCGACGGCACTTTGAATTCGGGTTCTTTTGAAACATGGATTCCGATTGGAACGACAAATAAAATGTATAGGGGCAAGTTTGACGGCCAGTATAATACCATCAGCGGGTTGTATTTTAACGATGCGACAATAGATACGGTTGGCTTGTTTGGGCACATCTATGAGGGGCAAGTTCGGAATTTGCGCTTGGCGGATTCGTATATCAATGGAAAAAACTATGTTGGCGGTGTTGTGGGGTATAATCAAAACGGCTCCGTGAACGAAGTCTATAACTCTGCCTCCGTGAGCGGAACTTCTTACGTAGGTGGCATTGCGGGGTATAACAAGAATTCCATCAGCAATATTATCAACACTGGCTCCGTAAGCGGAACATCTAATGTCGGCGGTGTTGTAGGGTATAACTATAACGAAATCCGCAATGTTTACAGCACGGGTTCCGTGAGCGGAACTTCTAATGTTGGAGGCGTTGCGGGATACAACTACAACTCCGGCAGCAATGGCTATTTCTATAACAAAACCGGAGAACTAGCCGCTGTTGGTGGTGGCATGGTATCGGGAAACGGAATGAAGCGCTTGGCGATAAACCAGTTGGCGGAACTCAAGATTAACGACGATAGAGGTTTTCCGTTATTAAAAGACGAAACAGAAAGCCCTTGGACTGCGGGTGGTATTAATGGTTCCATCTGCGAATTTCCGTATATAACGGGTTTTGGTGAAGAATCCCAAATTAAATATAATACGGATCTGATTTATGTCACTATCCTCGATGTCTACAGCGGAACAAAAGTAGCAAGTATTGCTCTGGAAAGCGCATCGATGTTGTCAAAGCAAGAAATCGAGTCGTCGAATGATATTGTAATTTTTAATCTGTACAAGACTGTTGGTGGTGAAAATGTAGAGTGGAACTTTGAAAGCGATGTTGTTGCGGAAAACACCGTACTGAAGGCGAAAAGCATCGGAAAGGTTGGAAATACCTACCAAATCGGGAGCGCCTCGGAACTCAAGGTTTTTGCCGAACTGGTAAATGACGAAGGCAAAACTACCGCATCCGCAGTTCTTACGAATGATATCTGCCTTAACGCTTGCGGCGAAGGCGAATCTTTGCTCGATGCCGAAGGCTCTTTGAATACAGGTTCTTTTGATCAGTGGATACCGATTGGGAAGAGTGATAAAAAGTTCAATGGCAAGTTTGACGGTCAGAATCACACCATCAGCGGTCTGTATTTTTATAATGAAGACGTCGATAATGTTGGCTTATTCGGACACATCAACTATAATGCAAAAATCCAGAATTTGGGTGTTGTAGATTCGTATTTCAAAGGTAAAATGAACGTTGGCGCCATTGTTGCCCGGTCTTATAATTCGGGTAAAACGGTTTCTACCATCAGCAATGTTTACAACACGGGTACCGTAATCGGAACGTCTAATAATGTCGGCGGTATTGTGGGGTGCGGCTACGGCAATATTAGCAACGCCTACAACATGGGCACCGTGATTGGATTATCTCAAAATGTTGGTGGCGTTGCTGGGTATAACGCGGACACCATCAGCAATGCTTACAACACGGGTTCCGTGAGCGGAACTTCTCAAAATGTCGGTGGCGTCGTGGGGTATAACAACGGTCCCATCAGCGTAGTTTACAATACCGGTTCCGTGGTGAGTGATACAGCTGGCAATGTCGGCGGCGTCGTGGGGAATGCCGATACCGAATCCGATGTTGACAAAGCGTACAACACAGGCTCCGTGAGCGGAGCTTCTCAATATGTCGGCGGCATCGTGGGAAATAACTATAGAGCTCGGAAAATTTACAATGCTTACAATACTGGTTCCGTGAGTGGAGCTTCTTACGTAGGTGGCGTTGCGGGAAGAAGCTACAATTCTTACATTAGAAATGTTTATAACACGGGCTCTGTGAGCGGAAATTATAATGTCGGCGCTATTGCAGGGTCTAGTAGCGTGTTTGTCTACAATGCATATTTCGATACAACGGTTTGCTCTGGAATAGCGCTTGGATCTACTGCCACACCTTCAGGAATTGTGGAAGGATTGTCGATGCTAGACCTTGCGAATCTCAAGGTTGCTGACGAAAGCGGATTCCCTCTGTTGGATGGTGAATCGGAAAGTCCGTGGACTACGGGTTCCAAGGTCACTGGAGACGGCTTCGTTACGTACAAGTTCCCGTACCTCACTGCGTTTGGCGAAAGTTCTCAGCCGATAATCAGTATTCAAACCGATTTTGGCGCCGTTACTATTTCTGAGGACCGTAGTAGTGCTACGGTTAACGGCTCGTTCGTCGGTGCAGTGAACATTCCTGACGAGATCAAGGTTTCTGGAGCCATCGCGTTTGATCGTAGTTTCCCGAATTTGACCGCCGGTGACGCTTTTTCCACCATCATGCTTCCGTTTGAACCCGCTAGCAAGCCTACCGGTGTCTCGTTCTATACGCTTGGCTCCGTTTCTAAAGTCAATGGCAAGTGGGCAATCTCCGCCACGGAAGTGACGGGCGCTCTCGACGCCAACACGCCGTACCTCGTGAAGGTCGAATCCGGCACGAAGTCCATTACCTTCGAGGATGGCGGTACGTTCAAGAAAACGGAAGGCGAGCACTCTGTCACAAATGGCAATTGGAAGTTCGTGGGCACCTACGAATACAAGACCTGGCCAGAAAACGACCCGGGCATCGGCAAGACTTACGGCTTTGCAGGCTCCAACGGCAACGATCCCGCCATTGTCGGAAAGTTCGCGAAGGTCGGCGCTGGCGCATACATCTACCCGATGCGCGCGTACCTCGAATACGCGGCCCCTGCTGCACTTGCCCGCCCAGCTGCTAACAGTGAAATTCGTACCGTTGCTTCTCTCCCCGACGAAATCGATGTCGTGATTGTAGATAAGGACGAAAAAACCGGTGAACAGACCACGAAGGTCATCGGCACGCTCAACACGCGCACCGGCGAATTCAAGTTCGCGAACGACCGCTGGTTCGATTTGAACGGCCGCTACCTCGGCAACAAGAAGCCGACGCAGAAGGGCGCCTACTACAACAACGGCAAAAAGGTTATTGTGAAGTAAGTGAGATTTCGTCACCCTGGAGCCGGAGGCGACGGGGTCCATGACGAACCAACAATTTTAAAAAAGGAATTAAAAAATGAAGAAAGAATACAGGAAACCGGAACTCAAAACTGTCGAACTCAAGCGACGCGCAAGCCTGCTCGAATGCAGCAACGAGTCCGTTTGCGGCGAATTGGGCCTCGACAATTCCGCAGTGAAGGAAATCGCCCCCAAGGCGTAATCCGCTGCGATTCCGGGGCTGCATACTCCGTCATTCTGGATCCCGTCGCGGGCTTTGCCCTCTCCAGGATGACGGCGATTTGAAGTCTCTGCTCAGACGACACAAAGGCATTTCCATAGATCGTCGAAAAGCGCTTATTTTGGAATATTTTTCTGGCCACAACCCATATAAATAAAGGGATGCTGCCCATTTCGGGTATCCAAATGACGCTTAATGAGAAAGGATACCTTTTTCAGGTATCCTTTTGACGCTTAAGCCAATTTCTGTTTTAGATGAAGTTGTGCTTAGATTTTAGAATAGTTGCAAGCATATATAGGCCTTTCTCTGTAAATGCGGTTGGGTTGGCGCTGCTATGTTTTAGACAATTGAACCGGTCAAAAGTTTTGACCAGTTCATCTTTTTCGTTCTTATTCAAAGAAAACGAAAACCCTGTAGGAAATTTTTCAGGATTGTTCTTTACAGCTTGGTTTAGTTCCTTTGTGGATACGCCGTAAAATTTCGCCACATCCCTATCAACAAGGATTTTTTCGCCTCTGATCTGCAAAATGCGAGATTCAACATCGGCTATTGTCAAAGTTCTGTCTTTATTCATTCTTTACACCTTCTCTGCGGACATGCGTAAACGGCAGGGCATTTAAAATTTTGGGATTGAAAGGTTTATCTTAGCAATTTGTTTTGCCCGATACTTTCCAGAACCGTCATTTGCGCTGAAGCGCGATGATCGGCGGCTCAGCTATGTCAAAATGCAGGCATTTTGCCGCAGCGTTCGCCTTGGAATCATCTGCGAGATGGCAATTTGGTTCAGCTTGATGAGCCTCTCGCTTTGCGCCACACCTTCGTTAATCAATACGGAGTTCAGCGATTCCATGTTGCTGAGGCAAATCAGCTGGTTGACTGTCGCGTAATCCCGAACATTCCCTGGCAACGTGGGGTTGGCTGTGCGCCACTCCGCCGCAGTAAAGCCGAACAGAGCCATGTTCAGAACGTCGGCCTCGCTTGCGTACACGATGGACGTCTCGCGCGAAGTAAGCGTCGCAGGGATCAGGTTCTGCTTGATGGCGTCCGTGTGGATGCGGTAGTTTATTTTGCTTAATTCCCGCTTGACGGACCAGCCAATCTCCGCCTGCTCAGCTGCCTTGAGACGCTGGAATTCGCGTGTCACGTAAAGCTCGAATTCTACAGAAATCCAGTTAGCAAAGTGGAATGCAATGTCATGGTGGGCGTAAGTGCCTCCATACCGCCCAGATTTACAAATAATGCCGACAGCGTTTGTTGTACTAACCCATCTCTGCGGGGATAGGGTAAACGCGTGCAACCCCGCCTCTTTTCTAAACCCCTCGAATTCGAGGGGTTTAAAACCCGGATTATACAATTTTTCCCAAAGACCGAGATATTCAAGAACATTTCTATTTCGCATCCAATTCGCAATAACCCCATTTGCATCGGGATTTTTCCATTTAGCTATATCCGTAATACAGATATAATCCTCACCATCTCGTTGAGTGATGCGTATGTCTTGGTTCATTACAATCATTGCCTTGCTCATATTCACTCCTTTGCGTTACAAGCTGAAAAACACAAAACAAATGCACAAATGTGCTAGTGAACAAAATATAACTAAAATTAAGCGCAGACGCAATAGGCGGTGCAATTTTTTTGAGCATTGGCGTTCAGGGCTTGAAGCGAAGACAAAAGTCCCATCGGGTCGTCAACTTCATTTGACGGCGTGGCCTTGACATCAAAGGGCAAACTTACGAAAATTTGCGGTTTCAGTTATTGCAAGGCTTAAAGTTTCCACGCTGATTTCATCTGCCAGCGTTTGCCAAATGGAATGGACGTCGAAGAAATCTTTCATCCTTGTATTCGCGACGCC
>JAKSIM010000025.1 GCA_024398845.1 Fibrobacter sp.
GAATACGGATGCGTTCACCAGCCATGATTATTCCTTACTTGATGATTTCGGTTACGGAGCCAGCACCAACAGTACGGCCACCTTCGCGGATAGCGAAGCGGAGCTGCTTTTCCATGGCGATCGGGGCGATAAGATTCGTGTGAATCGTGACGGTATCACCCGGGGTCACCATTTCGACGCCTTCCGGAAGCTGAATCGTTCCGGTAACGTCGGTGGTGCGGAAGTAGAACTGAGGACGGTAGCCGTTCATGAACGGCGTGTGGCGGCCACCTTCGTCCTTGGTAAGAACGTAGATTTCAGCCTTGAATTCGGTATGCGGAGTCACGGACTTCGGAGCGGCAAGAACCATGCCACGGACGATGTCCTTCTTTTCGGCGCCGCGGAGGAGAAGACCGACGTTGTCACCGGCCTGAGCGTCGTCGAGGAGCTTGCGGAACATTTCCACACCGGTAATGACGTATTCGGTGGTTTCACCGAGGCCGACGCGTTCGACCTTGTCGTTCAGGCGGACGACACCGCGTTCGATACGGCCGGTAGCGACGGTGCCACGACCAGTAATCGTGAACACGTCTTCGATCGGCATGAGGAACGGCTTTTCGGTTTCGCGCTGCGGGAGCGGGATGTATTCGTCGCAGGTAGCCATGAGTTCCATGACCTTGTCCTGCCATTCCTTTTCGCCGTTCAAGGCACCGAGAGCGGAGCCGCGGACGATCGGAGTGTTGTCGCCGTCAAATTCGTACTTGGAGAGGAGTTCGCGGACTTCCATTTCGACGAGGTCGAGGAGTTCCGGGTCGTCCACCATGTCGCACTTGTTCATGAACACGACGATCTTCGGCACGCCCACCTGGTGTGCGAGAAGGATGTGTTCGCGGGTCTGCGGCATCGGGCCGTCAGTAGCTGCGACAACGAGAATAGCGCCGTCCATCTGGGCAGCACCGGTCACCATGTTCTTCACATAGTCAGCATGCCCCGGGCAGTCGACGTGAGCGTAGTGACGGTTAGCAGTTGTATATTCGACGTGAGAAGTGTTAATCGTGATACCACGAGCCTTTTCTTCCGGAGCGTTGTCGATTTCATCGAAACGCTTTGCGGCGGCGAGACCGTTTGCAGCGAGAGTCGTGCAAATTGCAGCGGTCAGAGTGGTTTTACCGTGGTCAACGTGGCCGATGGTGCCAATGTTGCAGTGCGGCTTGCTTCTGTCAAAATGTTCTTTTGCCATTTTATTCCTCTTCTTCAGCAGAAGGTTTATCGCTTCAAGTCAAGGAACCACTTGGGTTCCCGTGATATCGCAGAGCATAGGAAGCGGTACTCCACGAAATTGAGCCACAAATTTAGTAATTGCACAATATTTTGCAAGCGTTTTTCTTTGAAATTTTTCCAAAAAGGCCGAAAACGGTCCTTATTCACACTTTAACGACACTCCTTTCGAGGAAACAATTCCCTCCCCGGCTTCGTAACGCAAAACCTTGAAATTTGCAAAAATTCAAAGGTTCAACATTTCTACACAATACAAAACATCAACTTATCAACATTTATTCAACATCGTAATTCACTCCGCCCTACACCGCCGTCCCTTCAAATGTAATTTTTGAAAAATATTTTTTACATTTTAAAATTTTACATTAGTTTACATTTCGGAGTCCGCAACTTGATGACCTTTAATGATTTAAAAGCCTCGGTTTTTGAATCGCACTTCTGAACAAAATAAAATTGTTTTTTCCCGGCCGACCTCGAAACGAGATTCAACCAGCCTCCAAAACCACGTCACCCTCTTTTGTCAACACTCTATCCACATTAATATGTTATATGGAACACATCGTGAACGTTTTTACCCCACCATACTAAATTTTTACGAGGAAATCTAACACATATATATTATCTTTAAGGTGGTGATGTTTGGGCAGTTACAGAGGTTTAAGATGAAGCACCCCATTATGAATTTAAAATATCTCCTTGTCGCAGGCCTTTTGGGCACTCTCGCTTGGAACTGTTCCGAAGAGACGACCAATTCCACTATAAATGCAACTTTGGTCGGCGGTCTCACAGTTTGCTCCCCCGCTAGACATCTTTACGTAGGCGAAGGGCAAGACTACATTATTTACCCAGACAATATTGTCACCGACGGTCAAGGTACGACCATCGGTTTAATCAAGCCTAACGCCGATGGCATAACCTATTCCATTGTCACCGCAGAAGGAACCCTCTTTGAGAGCGTTCCTCTCCAGGATCTCGAAGTCCTTGACCCGACCATGCCGACGTACAAAATTCACGGCGATGCATGGCACTTGCTGACCGAATCCCTCGACTACCTCATTTACCTTGACGGAATGGTCTACAATGCCAATGACGAACTCGTCGCTGTGGCCGACTTGACAAACCTGACGGCAGTCTCAATTTACAGAGTCGGCGATAACGCTCTTATTACCACGGCAGATTTCAGTAACCTCCATGTATTCCATTTGAACGACAAGTGCACGGTCGATGCACTTAACCCGCCCGAAAGCAGCGCAAGCATTGCGAGCAGCGAAACCGCCCCTGTTGTCGGGACAAGTTCCGAAAACGCTCCGATCGTCGCAAGTTCTGATACTCCGGCCCCCGAAAGCCATGCGGATCAACCGAAAAGCAGCGCCAACGCAAAGTCTTCGAGCAGCCAGGTTAAATCATCCAGCAGCGCGAAATCTTCGAGCTCCGTTGTCAAGAGCAGCAGTTCTGTTTCTGGAAACGCAAGCTGCCCCAAGATCAGCTACATTAACGGAGGCGCAAGCGGTAGCGGTTGGGCAACCCGTTATTGGGACTGCTGCAAGCCCAGCTGTTCTTGGCCGCAGAATACCGGCTACAAAGCTCGTCAATGCGACCGCTCCGGCAAGAACCAGAACAATAACTACGACGAAGGAAGTATTTGCAACGGCGGTGGAGCCTCTACCTGCTTGAGCCAGATTCCGTTCACCATTGATGGTTGCAGCGATATGGCATTCGCATTCGCCGCCGTTCCAGCATCAAACGGCGGCCAGTGCGGTCACTGCTACGAACTCACGTTCACCGGCGAAGGCCATTACAGCTCTACAAACGCCAATACCAAGGCCATGAAGGGCAAAAAGCTCATCGTCATGGCAAGTAACATTGGTGGCGACGTGCAACAGGGACAGTTCGACGTGATGATTCCGGGCGGTGGCGTCGGCGCATTCAACGGCTGCAACGGCATGGGCTGGGGTGCACAAGGCGAACAATATGGCGGCCTTTTAAGCGATTGCGAAAAGGAAACGAACTATGCCGCAGGAAGAATGGCCAGTTGCCTCAAGAAGAAGTGCGAAAGCGTGTTCGCAAATGACGCTCAGGCAAAGGAAGGCTGCCTCTTCCTCGCAGACTGGCTGCACGCCGCGGGAAACCCGGAACACACCTACAAGGAAGTGGAATGCCCGCAGGTACTTAAGGACAAGTATTAATAGCGTTTAAAACTTTCAAAAAGAAAGGCTCCTTCACGGGAGCCTTTTCTTTTTTATGTGAAATTTGTATATTTGCGCGATTAATTCAAATAGGAAGGGGAGAATATTATGACTTTCAAAAAAGTAGTCGTAACATCTTTTGCAGGG
Organism: Fibrobacter sp.; assembly: GCA_024398845.1. Lineage (GTDB taxonomy): Bacteria > Fibrobacterota > Fibrobacteria > Fibrobacterales > Fibrobacteraceae > Fibrobacter. The sequence goes on from JAKSIM010000025.1 coordinate 3,591, forward strand.
GCAATCGCATTTGCACTCTCAGCCTGCAGCGACGACGTCACGAACATCCAAAATTCCGAACTATCAATGATCGAGGCGATAGACAGCCTCGAATGCACCAAAAAAGCCGAAGGCTCCATGGTCTTTGAAAAGAGTTCTACCACAATGTATGTATGCACGGACGAAGAATGGGTCCCAATGAGTTCCAAGGAGGCCATAGATTACCGCTGCAAAGCAGACACGCTCAAGAATAACGCAGGATATAAAATCATATGTGACGGGGACACCCTTGCAACCATCATGAACGGCAAGGATGGCAAAGACGGTACAGACGGTTCCAACGGCAAGGATGGCAAGGACGGTACAGACGGTTCCAACGGCAAGGATGGCAAGGACGGTACGGACGGTTCCAACGGCAAGGATGGCAAGGACGGTACAGACGGTTCCAACGGCAAGGATGGCAAAGATGGTTCCGAAGGAAAGAACGATCAAAACGGCACAGACGGTTCGTGCCAAGTCACAAAGTCCGACTTTAACAATAAGGGCGACACTTACCTTATCACCATCACCTGCGGTGACGAAGACAAGACCATTGAGCTACCAATTCAAAAGCCTAATCCGAACCTTTCCAAAGTCTACAACAAAAAGGTTTCGCTCCGCATTTTGAACGGCGATTCTCCAATGATTTCTTTAATACCCGCCGGTTCTAACCACTCGGCAAAAGTCACCATTTTTGAAGTGGACTCTACTTTTAAGCAAACAGGCAAAAACTTCACTTTTGATATTCCCACTACCCAACAAGCAACCAAAGTACTGCAAGACGACAAGATTGCCCCCACGAACAACTTGATTACCTTTGATGGGGATATCGAAGTATCGAACATGATAAGCCCTTACGCCATCATTCGCGTAGAAACGCAATTTATGGAAAAAATGGGAATAGAAAACACGTACAGGGATCTATCAAAAAACTATACTCAATCCACCTATTCGTATAGCGCCGCGGTAGATTTAAGCGACACCAGCCGCATTTACGTATCCTTCTTTACCGATATGAAGACCGAGCGCGTACAAAAACTCGTTGAAAGCGGCAAGACATTTGCCGAAGCGACAAAACAAGCCAACGATGAACTTTACGCGGCATTACACTATAATGCGACAGATGAACTTTTTGAAAAAATGGATATGCTCTACCTTGACAAGAACTTATCGTGGTTACTCCTAGAAATCCCCTCTAGATTCAGAACAATCGCAGCTGCAAATAGCATCCTAGTTTGTAACGACGACAATAACGAAGCGCTTTTCGCAGACTTTTATAGCCGATACAAAAAGAACTTTGCCGCTGAAGGGAACCTTGATACTCCGGAAGTCTTAAAATGTACAAGAGACTATAATTACATAAAAACCGTCAATCTGTACTTTGATGAATTCGTTATACTATTCAACACAACATCATTCCCCGAAAAACCTACATGGAATCAAAAGCCAATGCAAAAAATTATAACGGAACGTTATAATTTAGAGGAATGCAACAAGACATACACCGGAGATTTGGATTTCAAGTTCGCAACATACAAGGACACGAACAACTTTTTCCCGTATTTCGTCTGTAATGCAAAGGAAGGCGTATGGACGCCAATAATGCTTGAGAAGGAATTAAACTATTTAAAAGAGATAGACATTTCCCTAGAAGACGAAGCTCTTGTCCAAAAAATCCTAGACGATTTTTTGGGTGAATGCTCCCAAAACAATGTCAACGAGCACAAGAGATTTACGAATTACCAAAGCTATTGCTTAGAGACTAACAATGGATACAAATGGGTACAGTCAAAAAACCAGGGAATCGAAGCGGACATCACTAAAGAATGTGGCCCGCAACTTGCAGGTGTATATACTGCTTATAAAGACGCTTTTTATGTATGCATCGATGGGTCGTGGGTTAAGCAATCTGATGACGTTTTATTGGACCAAAAATGCACCGATAAAAATCTTGGGGAAATCAAAACCATCAACAACGGAGAATATTTTCTTTGCAGAGCCATACACTCCTCCGACGATGCCGAGAAACTTAATTACGTATGGACGTTCTATTCTAGCTCTAGCGAAATTGCGCCGTACAAAGCCAATAACGAATTTGGTGAATGCAATGACAAAAGAATCGGCGAAACCCAGGAATTGCGCATTGCCGACGCTTTCGAAGGTCAAGTCGAGTTTATTCATACCATGATTTGCGATGACAGGCCGACTCCCTCGTGGAGAATCGCTCATGGCTACGAACTCGCACTTGGGCTTTGCAACCGCGAAATAATGGACGGATCAATTCATCAAGTCGATAATTCTGACACTACCATAAATTCCGTAACCACTGGCTATAGCTACGCAACATGCGCTTATATCGTCAATCCAAATAATGACACCGTCTTTTTTTGGAAAACAGTAAACGATTCCATCGCTTTAAAACTAAACAAAGTCTGCAACGAAACATTAAAAGATTCTGTCATAAACGACTATACATGCGTAAAAAGCGTTTACAATGACTTTCGCTGGGTCTTTAACGAAACCACTGAAATAGGTTTGCCTTAAACGCAAACCCTAAATGCGGGCGACTTCATAAACGTAGAAGGCGCTCGCAAGTACCCCGAATACAACGTGGCCAAAAGCGCCGGTGGTTGCCAAAAATACAAGCGCCGCCGGGACCAGCAACAAAATTTTGAGAATTGCATCCTTGAAATTTTCTACATTGAGCATATAGCACCTCATTCTTTTTTACACTATCAAAGATAGATTTATTTAATGTCATATTTTGTCATTAAATAAAAAAGTTTGAGAGACACCCGAAATTCAAGAATTGCGCAAATTATGGTCAAAATTTTATTTGTATGCCACGGTAACATTTGTCGAAGCCCCATGGCCGAATTCGTGATGAAGCAAATAATTCGCGACGAACACGAACGCCTCGAAACAAGCGGCTTGCACGTTACGGATTTTGAAATCGCGAGTGCCGCCACAAGCACCGAAGAAATCGGGAACCCCGTGTACCCGCCGGCAAAGCGCATGCTCGCCTCGCACAGCATTGACTGTAACGGCAAAACCGCCCGCCAAATGACGGTTCGCGACTACGAATACTACGACTACATTGTGCTAATGGACAAGAACAACCTGAGAAACTTGCGTTGGATTTTGCCCGCGAGCATTTTGGAGCGCGAAGGCCTAGGGCGCGACCCGCGTAATCAGCGCAAAATCAGCTTGCTGATGGATTACACGAGCCACCCGCGCGATGTGGCGGACCCCTGGTACACCGGAGATTTCACCGCCACCTGGAATGACGTCAACGAGGGCTGCCGCGGGCTATTAAACGAGATTCTCGCAAGCAAACTTCAATAGGCGCTAGTCCCAATTCATGCCGTAGAGGCCAAAGAACCCGCGATTTCCAGACGCCCCAGGCATTATGAATTCCACATGCGAGGCTTTTTGCAAAACGTCCGTTACGCTGACCTGGCCTTGATTGTGGAACTTGAACTGCGCGGCATCAAAGCACAACTTTTGAGGTTTATCAACCTTTGGGAACGTAACATACGGCGCATCATTTCCAAGGACGCTCTTCAAGTTCTTTTCTGGAACAATGCGCATCTCGATACCGATATCCGACATGTAAACCATACAGAACGATTTCATGCCCGAAATATCAAGAGAGAGAGAATCTTGTTCATACTTCCCTATAAGACCAAAACCGACGCCAACATAGGGAGTCTTGCCCGCTGGAGCCGCACGCAAGTCATAAACCCCGCAAACTCCACCGCAAAAATCTATAACCGGATCTAGAGAGTTGTTGTCATAGACATTGCCTAACAGCACAGGCCATTCTAGCTGCGATGTTCCGCCATTTGCACTATCGGTAAACCCATAGAAAAAACCGGAGTTCATTTCCTTTTCGGCTTCGCTGTTCCAAATCACGGCGTAATACGCATCCGGGCCATTCCACTTCATGTCTTTAACGGAATCATAATCGACCTTGGGTACAGAATCGGGCCACCAGGCCGTGTAGTCCGAACCAGCGGAAGATTCACTAGACGTAGCACCAAAGGCGGATTCGCTGGAGATTGCGCCACCCCAGCCAGAAGGAACGTAACTGGAAGTCGGTACAACAACAGGGTCGACAACAACTAAAGGATCCGAAACAACTCCATGCCCAGTATAACCAATATCCCTCCAAGTTGTACCAGCATCTGCAGAAGACAACGCCGCACTGGGTGACGAATTAACCACTATATTCGTTGCACTGCTCAAGGTGACTTCGGCAACGTTCGAGGAACTTGACTCGATAGTTTCCACAGGTGTCACCGGTTTGTCTGTAGAATCGCCCGCGGCTGTAATTCCATCGGCTTCTTCGGTAGCGCCACCCGCGACTTTATCGGAAGAGCAGCTCGCGACATACGCCACGATTGCGAACACGGGAATTATGTACAAATACCTCAAGTTCATGTTCAAGCTCCTTCGCCGCAGGTTTCTTCGCCATCCACTTTTTCGCCACAAGACTCGACATTCGGTTCTTTTGACGAAGCATCAGCAATGTCCCCGGTCATCGGGAAAAACTGGATGTTCAGACGATAAACGCATTCCGTGTCGCTGGTGCTCGTGGCCGCCCCCATAATCTGGCGACGGCAGTTGTCCAGAATTTTTAGAATTTGTTCGTAAGCCTCCTTCGTGAGGCCCATCGTCACTCCTGTAAATTTACGTTTTTCTAGCGGAATGTTGTCAAGGGCGTCGAGGGCAAACTCCCCCATTTGCCGGTGCATTTTGCGAACCGCGAGCGGAACAAACGAAGCCTTGCCCGTCGAGATGGTCGATTCGGACTGGTGGTAGTGACCATTTTCGTCCTTTGTCAAGAAACCGGCCTGCACCAAAAAACTGAGCGTCTCCGAAACCTCGGCAGCCGTAATACCGTGACCGCACACGTGCGCAATCTCAAGCGGTTTTGCCCCGGGCATCGCCGGAGCGAGTTCGCGGATGACCGGATTTTTCCAGGAATCGAAATAGCGGAATTCATCGGCCCCGAGAACTTTGATTTTGTGCGTCACCGCGATGGCCATCATCTTGTCGGCGGCCTCTTTTTTGGCATTGCCGTCTTTCGCATGGTTAAAGTTCACCAGCTCGCGAAAATACTTGAGTTCAAAACCCGTAAGCGACATGGCCTTGGCCACATGCTCCACCGCGTCGGGACTCAGATTCTTTTTACCGTCGCAAACATACTTGAGGTACACCGGCGAGCCAAAACCGGCATCGGACGCAAAACGGCGCCACGTATACGACATGGCCTTGCGTTCTTCGTAATAATCCTGAATATAACGACGATAATCTATGTAATCTATAACCGACTTCATAATCTTTAATATATATAAGTTTTGCCGAAATTCAAAATTTTAGAATACAAAATGTTTTAAAATCAACAATTTAACAAAAATTTAAGCATAGTATAAAAATTTAAAGTATTTTTAGAATACATTTTGACTGAAACGGCATAATTTCAACGGCCCGAAAACTTCAACTTGACGATTTTTTTGTATTTTTAAAAGATAGGCCTTTAACCAGGTCACAAACCGAGTCAAAATGAAGAAGCTTAAACGAAATTCGTTCCTGATGATTGCGAGTGTGCTCCTTGCGCTGTTCGCAAGTTTCGGCACGACCTCGTTTGACTACGGCAACGACGTTTACCTGGACGACGGTTGGCATCACGAACAAACGTTGAGCAACGCCCACGACCAATCGACGGCCGCGGTGCTAAGCACCCGCAGGCCCTACCAGCAGGCGTCTGTCCGCCCGCAGCGAAACGGAACTTTTCACGGGTTCCACAGCCGCGGCAACAGCCACACGACAGAAGCGAAGTTCCACTCCGCAAATTACGATTCGACGTTCGCAAGCGAAACCGGCAGCTTCCCGCAGCCGCTCTCGTTCGGCGTTCCAAAAGACTATTACATTTTTACCTTAAAACGAATCCTCTGTTAGCGATTTTTTCTCCTCAAACGCAATACACAAAATCATTTTGCAGGCACGCGAATGCGGCGCTGCGTTTACTTCAAATTTAAAACGGGCATATTGTACATGCGCCAAACGGCGTACGCGCCCAAAGAGAAAGAATATGGAAAACATCAAGAAAATGGAGATGGCGAACGCCCTCTTCGAAAAGAACTGCATCAAGGTTGAAAAGGCCTGCCTTGGCCTGTTCACGAAAGTCACCTACACCCCGACAAACTCCCCCGTGGTGGGCCTCTATCAGGAATACGACTCCGCAAACGGTCAAAAGGTTCAGGAAATCCTCTCCACCACTTGTAGCGAACTCGACCGCGTCGAAGAAAAAGTCGGTAAAATCCAGGTCGCCGACAATGGCAGCTTCCGCCTCGCCATTTGCTTTTCAAAAGACCACAAGTTTGCCGCATTGCAAATTGCGCAATACTCAAACTTCCAATACAAGCCAGTGGGAGAAGTCCGTTTTGCCGAAGGCGAAGAAGCCATCAAGGTCCTTCAGCCGTTCGTCAAGTAACGAATAAAATTCCGTGGCCATAGCACGGATGCGCGTTTTTGCCCAAACCTCCGGCAAAGACGCGCTTTTATTTTATGGTTTTTAAAAACCTCGCCCCAAATAATTAAAAATGAACTAAAATTAAGGGAGAGGTTCAACATGTACCAAGTTTCTACACTCAACGCCCTTTCTCTGGGCTACACGCGCAAGGTCGTTTCCATTGAGGAACTGCTTCGCCACGGCGACACAGGACTTGGCACGTTCCAGGACATTGACGGCGAAATGATCGTTATTGACGGCCACTGCTATAGAGCCACGGACGACGGCTCCGTCAACGAGCCGCCCGCCGATTTCGGCGTTCCTTTTGCCTCGGTTGCAAAACTTGAAGGAATACGCCATTTCGACCTCCAAAACGTCGACAGCATCGACACGCTCAAAACAAAACTCAACCTGAAAATCGAGGAAGACTTCGGGCTCAACAGCATGCACCTCGTGCGCATTGACGCCGAGTTTCAAAAAGTGCATGCGCGTTCCGAATCGGCGAGACACACGCAGCACGTGGAACTCAAAGAATTGCTAAAGGGAAACCAGAAGAATTTTTGCTTTGAAAAAATTTCGGGTTCCATAGTTTGCCTGTACTACCCGGACTATATGCAGGGCATTAATGCGGCAGGTTGGCACTTCCATTTTGTGAGCGATGACCGCACTTGCGGCGGACACGTTTTTGAAATTGCATTCCAAAAGGGATTTGCCAGGCACGATAAAATCAGCCATATCGAAATGCAGCTCCCCACAGAAGCTTCTTTTGATACCTACTCGCTCACCGCCGCTTCGAACAAAGATATCAAGCAAGTGGAACAAGGGAAAAAATAAAGCGCCATGCCTCTCGAAAAATTCAAGCAATACCAGAACCAAATCGCAAGCACGTTCCATCGTTTTCCCGTAGCCATCGCATTCGCCCTGATTGCAACTTTTATCTTTTTGCACCTTTACCACACCAACGACCTCCATAAGATTTTTGAACTCGAAAGCGAAAATGCCAGGCTGTATTTATGGCTCTCCATCTACCCCATTTCAGCGGCATTCATCTCGGTCACGCTTAAGCTTTTGCAAGAAGCGCGCGGGCACCTGCACCTCGGAATCCAGGCCGCAGTACACGCGCTGTGGCTCGCCTTCTCCGTTTGCGTGAGCATAAGCGAGACAGAAGAATTCTTTGTTTACGCAAATGTGCAAGTGTTCTTTATTCTCGGCGTCGCTTCCCTTTTTACCGTTCCGTTTTTCAAAAGCAAAAACGATCTAACCCTCTGGAACTTTACCGGCAAGACCATCAAGGCATTTATCGTTGCTGTATTCCTTTCTGGGATTTTGTGCGGCATACTGAGCGCCCTACTTGGCGGGTTCATAGCGCTCTTTGAAATCAAGATGTTGGATGACGATGTCTTTCTCAACATCATCATTATTTGCGTAAGCTTTATCGCGCCGCTTTTGTTCTGTTCCGGAATCCCCACACAGGGCGCCATCAAAAACGTACAGCCGCTCGGACGGTTTGCCAAGGGATTTTTGCACCTGTTCTTTATTCCGGTACTCGCGATTTACATTTTGATGCTTTACGCATACACTGTAAAAATCATTGTCCAGTGGGACTTGCCCATTGATGTAATCACAATTCTCAGCGCCATCTCCGTTGTTTTGATGCTCGTGATTACGGCCATTTTGTACCCTGCACACTTTGATGAAACATACTCACCCTTTGACAAACAACTGCTCAAAGTGCTCCCCATCGCGACCATCCCGCTCGTTATTTTGCTTGCCGTCGGAGTCGTTGACCAATATATGCAAAGTGGCGTAGAAGAGCCATTCCTCAATTTTCTCTACTTTGTGCTATGGTGCGCGGCCGCCGTCGCCATAACGCTCCGCTGTAAAAACAAAAAACTCCGGTGGACCATCGCAAGTGTCTGCATCTTTTTTGTAACCTCGAGTTTGGGTCCGTTCAGCGCACTTCAATTATCATACAAAGTAACTAAAGAAAAAACGGAGCAGGTAAAGTCTGATAGTGCAGAACAAAACACCAATGCCGACAACAGCGAAGTACGCAACAACGATGCCGAGGAAAGCGTCAAAGCCGTGAACAACACCACCGGCGCAACCGAAGACATTCGCGTTTCCGTCTACAGCAGTTCATGGGAACCTTCACAAATTCCCAACGGCTACAAGACGTTCCGCAAAATCAACGGATACGTCAAAACAGAAAACGCCAAAATCGTAAACGACACGCTCACGTTCACACTCACGACCGTGCGCGACAGAGACACCTGCGCCGCTTGCTTCACCTACAGCGTCCCGGTGAAACTACTCAAGGCATGGAACGCCTTAGACGAAGGCGGCTCCCACGACGTTGACAGCACCTACCTCGCCTACCGCGAAAAATACAACGGCAAGGACATTGGCGACCGCAAGTTCGAAAACGCATACGGAGCGCTCTACATCATCGAACTCACCCTTCGCATAAGCCCCGACAACGCAAATATCAACATCGAAGGCCTCCTATTCGAGAAATAATCGTACTATTTCGCTTGTCCCTGTTTATGCAAATAACTATATTTATGCATAAATAACTGACGACGCGGGTGGACTTCCGCCCGCGCACCCCAAAGAGGATAAAATGGAATACAAAATCAAGGATATCAACCTTGCCGTGGAAGGCCGCAAGGAACTCGATCTCGCCGAAACTGAAATGCCGGGCCTCATGGCTCTCCGCAAGGAATACGAAGGCAAGAAGCCGCTCGCAGGCGCCCGCATCATGGGTAGCCTCCACATGACGGTGCAGACCGCCATCCTCATCGAAACGCTCGTGGACCTGGGCGCAGATGTGCGCTGGGTCAGCTGCAACATCTTCAGCACGCAGGACAACGCCGCAGCCGCTGTCGTCGTGGGCAAGAAGGGCACCGTGGAAAACCCGCAGGGCGTGCCCGTGTTCGCCTGGAAGGGCGAATCCCTCACGGACTACTGGGAAAACACCGCCAAGGCTCTCGTGTGGCCCGACGGCAAGACCGCCGACCTCATCGTGGATGACGGTGGCGACGCTACCATGCTCGTGACCTGCGGTGCAGAATTCGAAGACGCAGGCAAGGTGCCTGAATTCAATCCGGAAAAGGACAGCGAAGAATGGGGCGTGTTCCTCGAGACCTGCCGCAAGATTTTCGAAAAGGACCCCAAACAGTGGACCCGCGCCCGCGAAGCCTTGAAGGGCGTTTCCGAAGAAACCACTACCGGCGTGCATCGTTTGTACCAGATGGCGAAGGATGGCCGCCTCAAGTTCCCGGCCATCAACGTGAACGATTCCGTGACCAAGTCCAAGTTCGACAACCTCTACGGCTGCCGCCACTCCCTGATCGACGGCATCAACCGCGCGACCGACGTGATGATGGCTGGTAAAATCGCAGTCGTGTGCGGCTACGGCGACGTGGGCAAGGGCTGCGCCCAGAGCCTCCGCGGCCAGGGCGCCCGCGTGATCATCACCGAAATCGACCCGATTTGCGCACTCCAGGCCGTGATGGAAGGCTACGAAGTGAAGACTTTGGACGAAGTCGTCGGCATGGCGGATATCTTCGTCACGACGACCGGCAACACCATGATCATCAGCGCCGCCCAGATGGCAAAGATGAAGCACCGCGCCATCGTGGGTAACATCGGCCACTTCGACAACGAAATCGACATGGCTGGCCTCAAGAAGATTCCGGGCATCGTCCGCAACGAAATCAAGCCGCAGTACGACGAATGGATCTTCCCGGATGGCCACAGCATCCTTGTGCTGGCCGAAGGCCGCCTGCTGAACCTCGGCTGCGCCACTGGCCACCCGAGCTTCGTGATGAGTGCAAGCTTCACGAACCAGACCATCGCCCAGGTGGACTTGTGGCTCAGCGCAAACGGCAAGAAGACCGTTTCCGGCCTCAAGTACGAAACCGGCACCGTGTACACCCTCCCGAAAATCCTCGACGAGAAGGTCGCCCGCCTCCACCTGGAAAAGCTCGGCGTCCACCTCACCACTTTGACGCAGGCACAGGCCGACTACATCGGCGTGCCCGTGGAAGGCCCGTACAAGGTGGAGTTCTACAGATATTAGACGAGAGAACGGCGCTGCGCGCCTACAGACGACAAAAGCTCGCTTAATTGTCACCCATTCAAAACAGGATCCTTTGCGGGTCCTGTTTTTTTTAAAAAAAAGTTTCTGCAATTGTTTTTATACAGGATTTGCGATTGTTTTACCAACGCAATACCAGGTTATTTTTTGCAATTACGCCCTTTCAGGCTGTTTTTTTGTCTATTTTTTCGTTCAACGAAAGCATCCTGCCGAATGTTTTTTCAAAGGATTTTGATGTATGGAAGATTGCACGAAAAAAACAGATGCTGAAACCGCGGACAAGCGCCGCGAGGAGCGCGTCAAGCGGATGCGCGGCTGGCTCGGCGTAAAGAGTTCCGCACCTTCGTACGGTCATGGCGACGACGGCGGTCCTGTTTCTTACGGTGACGCCCCCAACGGCTGGAACCGTTGACCAGACTCCCGATTTTTCAATATTGCATATCAGATAGGAGAATCTATGCGTACCAAGTTTTTGCCTTGTGCTGCACACTGCGTGGTTTTTGCGGTCCTCTGCGCGTTCTTTGCGCTCGTCGCCTGTTCCAATTCCGATAGCGAATTTGGTTCGCCGAGCCAGTCGGAAATTGCCGACACGTCCGCGACAAGCGATACGGCTGTCCGTTACAAGTATCTCTTGATGCTCGACACCGTTCAATCTCAGGAGGTGTTCGACAGCATTTCTTATTTGCTCACGGAATTCGAGCTTGAATTCGAGGCGAACTACGAATATCTCAACCTCTTTTACCTTTTTGCCCACAGCGATTCCCTCAAGCCCGCGGGCACAAACTGGTACAACCCGCTTGGCAAGCGCAGCGACTACTTGGGCAAGGGCACGCCACTCAACAGGCCGGATTCCGTTGTCGATACAACGACTTTCATAAACAGCCCGCTTGCGACAGACATTGTTTACATGTACAAGTCCCTGAACGATAAATACGCTTTATACATCCCGCCGATCGAAGTCGCGGGCAACGCGGGCGATTCCAGCGACCGAAAAATTGACGGGAACGATATCATAGACATTTTAAACGATCATCCCACAAGTCACGATCTTGGCGTAAACCTCACGTTGGCTTCTTACCGTGAAAATCCGGCATTCGTCATCGCACAGGTTTACATTGGTTCCGCTGCCGAAAAAGAGGGATTACAGATAAACGACACCATCATCGAAGTCAACGGCGGCGCGGTGACTTCTCTCAAGGCTTTCGAGGAGGCTTCGAAAAAAGACAAAATTTCGCTCAAGGTGATTCGCGATTCCGAAGAGAAAAACTTTGACATAGCCATTGCAGATTACCCGCAGCCCATCGTCACTTACAAGGTCGTTGACTCCGTCGCCATTATCCACATTGAAAAGTTCGATGTTCAGGGTGCCATGGGAGATAGCGGTACTTACGGGGAATTTCTGCGCGCCCTGAAGGCGACGGAATTTGCCAAGTCCATGGTGTTGGACCTGCGCGGGAACGGTGGTGGCAATAGTATTCAGTGCAGGGAAGTTTCCAGCGAATTCCTGAAAAAAGGCGATACTTTGTACATCGATTACACGACCTTGTCCGATTTTGCCGCTACGCTAGAAACGAACAAGCAGATTGTTGCCGGCACCCCCATTATCAATGAAAGAGTCGGAAAGGTCAAGGACAAATACACGGTCATCCTGGCCGATTCAGAAACGGCAAGTTGCGCAGAAATTACGGCGATGACTCTCGCCAGCAACAGGCAGTCTGTTATTATTGGGCAAAAAACGGCGGGCAAAGCTTCCAGTTTCGTGTCCCTGCCGACATACCTGTCTGGTTTCTGTCAATTGACCTTTTCGCTTATCTTTGATAAAAACGGCAAAACCTACCACATGATGGGAATCGAGCCCGACATCGCCCTGGACGACTACGAACAAATGATGGACACGGCCCTTGTCATTGCTAAAGAGGCGGAGATGGCGCGCCACGCAGGTTACGGCACTTCGTTCACCGATATGTTCGCGCCTTTCAAGGAATAAAGTCTACTAGTAATTCACTGCGACGTAGAACGTGCCGGCGCCGAATCGACGGTCAAAATCGTCAAAAGCGTCCCACACGACGTCCCAAGCGGCGCCTACTTCCAGCTGTACCGAGGAATTGCGGAAAAATACGAAGCCGGCTTCAGCTCCCGTAGCAAGGCCAAAGGCAAACGCTTCTTCGAACTCATCGTAGTGGTTATCAAATTGAATACCCAGGCCTAAACCCAATCCAATAAATGGAGTCACCGCTCCCGTGCTCGGGAAGAATCGGCCGCCAATCAAGAAGGTTTCGTGCAATTCCCAATCTTCTTCAAACGACAAATCCATATTATCAAGTAAGGTAATGGCAGCACGTGGAGTCACTTCAAAAATTCGTGCATAGTGGAAGGCAAACGCCGGATCCCATACACGATCAACGCTGTAGCCATCACAATCAGTTTTGTCTTTATCTTTGCACTTGATATTGTCAAAATCGTAGTTGTGCCAAAGGGACATGCCAAGGCCATAGCTTACGTAATTACGGGTCGGGCGCTTGTGGGCAAAGTTATCGTTCGGGTCCTCTTTGGATCCCGAATTTTCTTCAACCACATAAACTGTGCTAGGTCCATATTCCTGGTAGGTTCCCTCGGGCGCAGCCATGGCTCCTGCCGAAGCATCCGCAAGATCCGCCAAGGCGCCAGCCACCGCACCTTCAATCGCCGTATCCAGGTCGTCAATGGATGCCGCTTTTTGCTTTGAAGACTTTACCACAGAACCGTTCTTGACCTGCTCGCAAACCACCACAATGGAACTCCCCATGGTCATGAGATTCGTGCGAAGTTCCACATCCCCAGAAGATTCCACTGGAGTATTGCCCGATTGGCTAACGGCCGCTCGCACAATGGATTGAACCATTTGCGGGGCATCCGGAGCAAATTCAGCACCGGTCGGATTAAGAACCTGAACATTCGCCGCAAAGGACATTGCAGCGGAGAGTAGCGTAGCAGTAACAATATTCTTCATACCCAAAAATATACAAAGAAAAAAATTTGAGTTTTTAAGCCCTCTGTAATTAAAGTATTTTTTATGCATGAATAAAGCTGCCCTTATTGTTGCCGTAAGTCTTTTGCTCAGCCGCGTGCTGGGAATTTTCCGCGAAATGCTTTTGGCCCACGCCGCGGGCGTGTCGCTCGAAAAGAACGCTCTCGACTTGGCGTTCATGATTCCGGATATTTTGAATCATGTGGTGAGCACCGGATTTCTGTCCATCATCTTCATCCCGATTTTCACGGGCTACAAAGTCGCAAACGACGAAAAGGGCGGCTGGAAGTTCTTTAGCAACGTGCTCAACACCTTCGGACTCGTGCTTTTGATTCTCGTGGTGCCGGCGTTCATCTGGATGAAGGAACTCATAGCGCTCTTGACCGTCGATGGCGTGACGCCGGAACTCTTGGAACGCGCGACCTACTACGGCCGCATCATTTTGCCGGGCCAGATTTTCATCTTTGTCGGAAGCATCCTCGTCGCCGTGCAGCACACACGCAAGCAGTTCCTGATTCCGTCTCTCACGGGCCTCATCTACAACATCGCAATTGTGTTGGGCGGCATTATCGGAATTGAAATCGGGAAGCGCACCGGCACGAACCTCGGCCTCGAAGGTTTCGCCTGGGGTGTTCCCGTCGGAAGCTTCATCGGATTTTTCGCACTCCAGATTCTTGGCGCAAAGCGCGGCGGCGTACACTACGAAGTCATCTGCGAACCCACGCACCCCGATATCGTTCGCTACTTCAAGATGATGCTCCCGATGTCACTTGGTGTAGGCTCCATGTTCGGCCTCGAATTCATCATCAGGAGCTTTGGCGCGAACTTTGGCACCTCGGGCATTTCGAGCCTCAACTACGCCTACCGCGTAATGTACACGCTTGTCGCCGTATTCGGGTTCTCCGTCTCTGTCACGAGCTACCCCGACATGGCACGCCTTGTGAAGGAAGGCCAGATTGAACAACTTAACCGAAAAATCTGGAAGAGCCTTTCGCGCATGTTCTGCATCTTGATTCCGGCGGTCGTCGCCGTTTGGGCGCTCTCGTTCCCCGCCGTGCGAATCCTCTTTGAACGCGGAGCCTTCCAACGCGAAACCACCGAAGCGATTGCAGAAATTTTGCGCTGGTACCTGCCCGTCTCCTTGGGCCTCTGCCTGCAAGCGGTGCTTGTGCGCAGCTTCTACGCAAGCGAACGCATGTGGCTTCCGACGCTCCTTAACACAGGAATTTTCGCAGCGACCATCCCCGCCTACATCTGGCTCGCCGAACCGCTCGGCATCAAGAGCGTTCCCATTATCGGTGCCACAGGCGCCATACTGCAAGTTGTTTCCATGATTTACATGTGGGCAAAAAAGAACGGCACCGACGGCATGAAGGAAGCGCTCTTGAACATGGGGCGCGCCCTCGTGGCCCTTGGCATCATGATTTTTGCCGCTATCGGCCTCGACCACATCTCCGGCGAATTTGTTCGCAACACGAACTTCGTCATCCTCGTCGTGTACGCCTGCGCCGCGGGAATCGCCCTCTTCACGCTCACGCTCATCGTGCAACGTTACCTCGGTAGTAAAGACGCAAAGGACATCCTGAACGAACTCATCGGAAAAGCAATGCGAAAATTGCACCTGAAAAAATAAGGTCACCTCTAAAAATTGCTTTACACAGAGTGTCATCCGTGCGACTCAGCGATCAAGCTTGCTTGATCATTGATGCGAAGCGAGGAAAGTGCAGGACCATTTATGGGCCTGCATTTGACGTTTTTGACGAGCAAGCGGAGTGGACTATGTCAAATTTTTGAAAATTGAATTTTTAGAGGTGACCTTAACCTGAACTGGATAAGACAGGCGCAGATGCTTTCGGACAATCAAGGTTTTCTGTTTGACGACCGGGACGGAGAAGTCTACGGCACGGTGCAAATTGGCGGTCAGGAATGGATGGCGGAAAATCTTCGATTCTGTTGCGAAGGGAGCGTTCCTTGCAACGGTGCGGAAAGCCTGGTGTCGACTTACGGACGGCTTTATTCCAAGGCGGCGCTGAAAAAGGCGGCCCCCGAAGGGTGGCACCTGCCCTCGATGCTTGAATGGGAGGAACTGCTGCTGCATTAAAAATTGATGATGGCCACAAATAGGAATTTGCAAATTTACCCTAAAAACGAAAACCGCAGCTTGCGCCGCGGTCTTGAACATCGGTTTTGATTATCTAAAGCATCAGCCAGCCATTTGCAACAGGCTAGCAGATTTTCATCATTGAACGTCGCAGCCGGCGCTCGGATTCTGCCATCCATCTTCTGCAGGGGCTTCGCCGGCCTTCCAGCAGTGCAGGGTATCCAGCACGTCGCCTTCCTTGAAATTAGACCAGTCGGTGCGTTTCTTGATGTTGGTCTCTACGGTGGTATTGATTCGGGTCATGTAATGGTCGATCAGGTACTGCGGGCACTCCACTTCCTCGATGTAATACGTCGGATTGTCGGCGGCCATGTACCAGTCGGCGAACCAGTGGCAGCCGCGAAGCAGGTTCGGGAGCCCGGCGTTACCGAAGGCGGCATCGCACATGTCCTTGACGCAAGTCTGGTAGCAATCCAGGGAGCCCTCGGTACCGCAGTTGGTATTTTTCTGGCATTCCGTGAGGAAGCCGCCAAAGCCCGCGCCCCAGTTCACGTTCTGGCCGTTCACTTGGATGGAAAGCGCGTCAAAGGCACCCACGCCACCGCCTGGAACCATCAGGTCGAACTGTCCCGCCGGGAGGTTGGGATTGCCGCCAGCCACGTCCATGCCGATGTTGGAGGCCATCACCACCAAGTGCTTGCCCTTGAGCGCCTTGTGGGTCGCCTTGGGCGGGTTATTCTCGAATTCATCCTTGAAGTGGCCGTCGTACTGCAGGTGATAACACTTACCGCACTTGCTATCGGCAGTGCCCGCCACGTAGGCGTAAGCGAGATTTTCGTTCACCGCAATGGGCGCCATGTCGGTACAGGTGAATACGCCCTTTTCCTTTTCATCGCCGCAGGCGCTCCTGGTACCTTCGTAGCCCATCCAGGACTTGCTTACGTTACCCAAAGTGAAGGTAGGGACTTCCACGTCGTGGATGTTGCAGTTACGGGCGGTCATGAGTTCCGCGGCGTAGGCTTCATCGGAAGAACGGTCCGCACGGGTCGCATCGTTTTCATTTTCCTTAATCCAGGAGCAGTGGGGCTTGCAGGCATCCCAGTAACGGGTGTTCCAGCCGCGCTTCGCCGTAGCGGAAATGTCCTTGGTGTATTCCGGGGAAGGCGTGCCGTAGGATTCGAGGGTCGGGAATCCGTCGGGCCCGAGTTCAGGAGAAACGGGGCCGCTGTTGGAACTGCCGGGCACCGGGTCGGCGGAGCTGCCAGCAACAGGATCCGCGCTGGAGCCCGGGACGACGGAACCGCTGGAGCCCGCGACAGGGCCCGCAGAACTGCCGGCGACAGGGCCCGCGCTGGAACCGGGAATCGCCGCACTTGACCCTGGTACATCAGCAGCGGAACTGTTTACGCCAGAGGAAGCCTGCCCGTCAAGAGAACTCGACAGGGCCGGATTCTGATTGTCGTCAGGATTGACGACAGCACTACTTTCCGGATTAAGGGAAGTTCCCTGGTCCGCATTAGAGGAAGCATCGCCGCCACAGTTCCAAAGCATCATTGCGCACGAAACCACGGCAGCGGTCAAATAAGATTTTTTCATTTTCTACCTCTATTTATAAACACAAATAAAAAGTGATTTTGCAAAAACCGCAGCCCTCGCCGCGGTTTATTGTATTTTAACTCTATCTAGAATTTAATTTTTGCAGCCAGCACCCTTGCCGTTCGGGTCATTCGGGTTTTCGCCATCTTTCCAACATTCCTGCGTTTCAAGTTCATCGCCAGCCTTGTATGAAGACCAGTCGTCATGCCACTTCCATCTGTTTTCTTTAGTCGTGTTGAAGTTTGTCATGTAATGGTCAATTAGGTACTGCGGGCATTCCACTTCTTCCCAGTTGTAGGTCGGGTTATCGGCAGCCATGTACCATTCGGCATACCACTTGCAACCACGGAGAAGGTTTGGCCAATCCTTGAATACGGATTCACACTTCGCAATAACGCATTCCTGGTACTTTTCAATGGTATTGTCCCAGCCAAGGGACTGCTGGCATTCCGTAAGGAATCCACCGCCGTTGGCGCCGAGGTCAGAAGCAGGAACGCCAATCTGATTAGAGAGAGCATTAAACGCACCTACGCCACCACCAGGAACAAGCATATCGTAC
The DNA here is from genome assembly GCA_024398845.1 of Fibrobacter sp. GTDB lineage: Bacteria > Fibrobacterota > Fibrobacteria > Fibrobacterales > Fibrobacteraceae > Fibrobacter. Next base: position 21,491 of record JAKSIM010000025.1, read on the forward strand.
TGGCCCGGCTCTACGTCATAACCAATATTGGAAGCCATCACAATCATATGCTTCCCTTTAAGAGCCTTGTGCGTATCCTTAACATCGTTGGCGTGATTACCACCATTGAACTGTAAATGGAAGCACTTGCCGCATCCACCGCCGAACTGGTCTCCCGGAGCGGCCACATAGCCATAGGAAAGATTTTCGTTGACTTCAATCGGGGCCATGTCGGTGCAAGTGTAGGTACCGCCGGCATTATTATTCACGCAAGCGCTATTCGTGCCTTCGTAACCCATCCAATATTTCTGAACGGCATGACCAAGAGTGAAAGCGGGAACTTCCACGTCGTGAATGTTGCAGTTACGAGCAACCGTCATGCCCGCCTGGTAAGTCTCTTCGCTAGTGGTATCGACGCTGCTGAGCCAGGAACAATGCGGCTTGCAGGCGTCCCAGTAACGGGAACTCCAGCCGGTCTTTCCGTTGCTTAAAATGTCTTTAGTATATTCAGCCGGAGGTTCACCATAGTCAGCGATATCCTTAAATTCACCCATGATTTTAGACGGTTCACTACTAGAACTTTCGATGACAGGTTCATTTGCGCTAGAAGCCAAAGTATCTGCACTACCAGAGCTCAAGATAACGGCAGCACTTGAGCTCACCTGGGTTCCAGCGGAACTCTGACCTGCCTGGGAAGCAGGAACTTCGCTGCCGGCACTTTCATTCGATGCGCTAGAATTCGCCGGAACATCGTCAGCAGCGCTAGAGTTCGCCACCACGCTAGAACTGCTCTTGATGATTTCGCCAGTTTCCGTCTTTGTGGCGTTAGCCGGGCAAAGCAGCTGTGTCGGCATGTTCAACGTGACGTACGGACCTTCGCTATCAAAAACCGTACCGACTTCACCATCTATTACAAAGTAAGCGCCTGCAACAGGATTGCCACTAGCATCAAAAACAACGCCATTACCCGCAGCAGCCGAAGCCTGGTCCAGCACCCAATAAGTGCCATCACCAAAGTCCTGTATCCAGCCTGCCGAAAAAACGGTATAAGCAGCGCAATTACCTTGCGGATTCGGGGAAACCGCAGAACCATCGTTAGAGTCATCGCCACAAGAGCAAACCATCATCATGGCGCCCAAGGCCATCAAGGACTTAGCAGAATAACCTTTCATAAAACTCCTCTATTTATATCGCCATTAAAAATAAATTCTAGTACCTTTTTATGCACGCAAAAAAGCATTATAAAAGCACAAAATGTTCTCTAAGTGTGCGCCCCGTGACCTGCGACACAATAAAATGAAGGAACCGCGACCAGAGGTCACGATTCCCAAAACACTTCGCAGTCAAAATCACTGCATGTGCGAATCCAATTCCACGGCGTCCGCAGGCAGGGCCCGCGGCGCACGGAAACGGGAAAGCGCGATCGTCGCGTATCAACTAGTCGCGGAACTTCACCTGCTTCGTGCCAGCGACGACTTCGCCAATCTGCGTCCACTTCTCGCCCTTGGCTTCGAGATGGGCCACAACTTCGGCCTTGTCCGCCGGGTCAATGAACACGAGCATGCCCATGCCCATGTTGAACGTGGAGTACATTTCGTCCTTCTCCACGGAGCCGGCCTGCTGGATGAGCTTGAAGATCATCGGAGGATCCCACGTGGTACGGTCAATCACGACGTCAACGTTGTCCGGAAGGATACGCGGGATGTTGCCCTGGTAGCCCGAACCGGTGATGTGTGCGAGACCCTGAATCTTCTTCTTGTTGCAGAGGTCGATGAGGCTCGGGTAGTAGCTGCGGTGCGGCGTCGCGAGAGCTTCGCCAATCGTCTTGTCCATGCCATCGACGAGAGTGTCGACCTTGTAGCCGGCCACGTCAAAAAGCACCTTGCGGGCAAGAGAGTAACCGTTGGTGTGGAGGCCGGTGGACGGCAGACCGAGGATGATGGTACCCGGCTTAATCTTCTTACCGTCAATGATGTTTTCGCGTTCCACGACACCCACGATGGTACCGGAAATATCGTAGTCACCCGGGCCATAGAAGCCCGGCATTTCGGCAGTTTCACCGCCAATCAAAACGAGACCGTTTTCGCGGCAGGCCTTGGCCATGCCCATCACGAGCTTGTCCATAACACCCGGTTCCAAACGGCCGGTAGCCACGTAGTCAAGGAAGAACAACGGACGAGCACCCTGCACCAAAATATCGTCGCAGCAGTGGTTCACGATGTCCTGGCCCGGCAGTTCGTGCGTGCCCATTTCGATATCGACTTTGAGCTTGGTGCCAACGCCATCCACGGAGCTCACGAGGACGGGATCCTTCATGCCCAGGTGGTTCAGCGTGAAGAGGCCGCCGAAGTTGCCGACGTCGCCGAGGACGCCTTCGTTAAAGGTAGTACGTACGGATTTCTTGACACCGACCATCGCTTCATCAGCACGAGCCAGAGAAACACCTGCGTCTGCGTAGTTCATTGTTTATCCTTTGCCCTTACCGGGCATTTTGTTTGGCCCTACTTTTGGGCACTTTGTTTTTCATCAATATTTCTGAGAGCATCCAAGATGAGGCTCGTCGTATCGGACATCTGGTTGATGTTCACGACCTCGGGCATCAAGTGGGTATCCAGCTTAAAGAGCGATTCGTCGCCCCAAGAAAGAATCTTTTCGAGGGCATCCGGACCTGCCAGTTTGCCACTCTTGGCACAGCAGATACGTCCGTCCTGGAAGGCGACAAAACCGGATTCACCGTGAGCTTCACAAATCACGGTACCCGTAATGCGGCTCTTTTCCATAGTCTGGGCAAAATCGATAAACGGGAGCACCTTGCCCGAAGCAAGCAGAGAGAGGCGCTGGAATTCATCGAACGCCTTGTTCTTCGCACGCAGGCTATCGCAAACCACCTTGTACAAGAAAACCATAATGTTCGGGTTCTTGTCGAGGAACTTCACAAATTCAGCTCTCGGAATGTGCAACACCGTGCAGCCATCTTCGGCAGCCACAATCGTATTGCTCGTAAGCTCGTTACAAAGGATGGACATTTCGGCAAAGCAGGCGCCGCTTTCAACATAAGCGAGCACGCTGTAATGGCCGTCAGGCAAAATCTGACCGCAAACCTGAGCGCGGCCACTCTGCATCACGCAGAAGGAATCACCTTCAACACCACCCTGTATAATAATTTCACCAGCTTCGTACTCACGAAGCTCTGCATTCAGCAGCAAAAAGTCGGCGCACTCTCTTGGCACCTGTTGCAAAAACGGTACCTTCGCCTCGTAACTAGAGGCGATCCAATCGCCTATTCCAGTAGGATTCTTCATAATGCTAAAAATTATAAATATTTCTATACCATTTGTAAGTGGTATCTAAAAAATAAGGACCAATATTCGGCATTATTCCCAAATTCACGATTTTGGCCACGTTCCACAAAAGTTCGGCAGGCCTCCCGACGGCCCCTTCGTAAAAATCGTTACCGCCCCCCGGCCCCACGCGACCGTCGTTCTGGTAAACGCGCTTTTCCCTGAACGCCTTGATGCGTTCGGCACGGGGTTCCGCCGCAAGGATTTCTTCGGGAGTCGAAAACATTCCGGGATTCACCCACACATCAACTGAATCGGCAAGCGCAAGCACCTCTTCCATCGAGAGTTTCAATTCTCGAGTCTTATCACTCGCCCACAGGTAGCAACCGCCAGCATCGCGAATAAGCTTCGCCGTATAGCTTTCACCACCGGGCGCATACCACACGCCACCGTAACTCATGCCCGCCAAAACACGCGGACACACAGCGCCCTCCCCCTCTTTCGTGCGGTTCAAGGCGCTAGAAATCGCCCTGTACACCTCGGATTCCTGCCGGAATATGGAATCGGCGCGATGCACGAGCGCACCATCGCCCGCATCAAACAACGTTCCGTACAACTTAATCCATTCCGCTTTCGCCACAGGAGAATTCTCTTGCCATTCCGACGTGAGCATCATCGAGAGTCCAAGAGCGTTAATTCGTTCGTAATCGTCGTCACCGTGACCCGTGGCAAACGTCATGACCAAATCCGGAGCGAGCGCCACCAAAGGTTCCAGCGACAGCGCATGCCCCGTATAGACCTGGGGAAGCGAACCGTCCTTGACCCGCGAATACAACCCGCTATCGGCCACAAGGTTCCCCTCGCCCACGGCCACAATGTGGTTTTGCAGCCCAAGACGCTCCATAAACCCGATTTGCGACGACGAGAGCGTGACCACACGATCCACCGGCCCCTCGAACAAGAACCGGTTAACCAGAGAATCCTTCCCCACAAACGATTTTACCTCAACAAAACGCCTACCACCCTCAAAACAGGCTCTAAAAAGCGAACTTTCGACCATCGGAACACACGGGACCCCTTTTTCCGTTGAGTCCCCAGCCCCACACCCCTCCAAAAAGGCGAGGAAAAACACCGAAATTAACCCCAAAACGCCAAATCGGCCCAACCGCACCCCCAGGAACGGTCTCAAAAATATTCGTAAAGTGTTGATTTTTAACATCTTATGAAATTTTTCCCTACACAATTCCCAAACATAATGTATTTTATACATCGGAATTTCCTTATTGGGAGTCTTGTATGAAGACAAAAATAACTTACCTGGCCGCATTGGTATGCGCCCTCACTTTTGCAACGAGTTCGTTTGCCGATACCGAAGCCGGTTTTTATGAAAAAGACCATATCCGCGGATTCATATCCATTGGCGCGGACTATCGTGGCATGTTCTCTGAATTCCAGAAATACGTAAACGCCACAGCCTTTGTCAACGGCGGTCAAAGTCCATTAGTCAAGGACTCCGCTAGCAGCGGTCAGGAATACTACGGCGATTTTGAATATTCCGAATTCGATGACTACTACATTGGATTACATGTCAACATCGGTGCCCAGTACAAGCAATTCCTCACCTGGTTCGACATCAACTTTATGCCATCCCAGGTTTCCGAGCGCCCGGACGACTTCTATATAGCCGAATCCGAAAGCGGCGACCAAATGGCTTTCCCGCTCTATGACGTCCGCTGGTTCGCCTATGGTGCCGACTGGATGTTCGGTTGGAAGCTCTTTGGCGAAAACACCGTCGTCAACTTGATTCCTGCAATCGGTGTAGGCTTCAACCTCATCAACTTCCACATGGCCTCCAACTTCGACGTGGTCTCTCATGAAGAAGGCGGCGAAACCGTCCGCATGCGCGACCGCTACTACAGCACCATCGCCAATACGTTCAACGCCGAAATGGAATTGCGCCTTGAATTCGGTCCCATCGCCATCGGTGCATACGGTGGTTACCGCTACATTCGCTACAACGACCTCAGCGTCGAAGGCAACAGGCTCGAAACCACAGCATACGACACCGATAACGTCGGTGACACTTGGTTCGCCGGTGTCCGCCTCACCTGGATATTCCGGAGCGAATGGCAACGCAAGCAGGACGACAAGCTCTAACCTCCTGTTTCCGGAACAAACCTGTATAGCCCTCCCCTACGGGAGGGTTTTTGTTTGCCACCTGATCCATCGCCACGTAGTAGTCGCACGTTTCGCGAAGGTTCATATCCGTTTTCCAGTTAATCCAGCGGTCAGCCCTCGGATACGCGAAGTTCCACCCCAGCAACAACGTACGGACGCCGTAAATTTTGAGTTTCTCCGGAAATGGCGAAAGCTGCCCCTGCGTTGTTAAAAGCACCGCCACGTCAAGCCTGCCAAAGTTTGCAAGCATTATCGCATCTTCTAAAAGCATCAAGTTCGGCATGTAGTGGTTTTCGCCGTGCCCCTCGGCATAATGCACGTTGAACCCCACATGCCTCAGTTCACGTTCAAAATTATTCATCCCGTAATCGCCAAAGCATACCGAGCTCGTTTTTTTGTACGGATGATAATAATGGCATTCCATGGTACAGTAATTGCGCCCAGGCGAGAACAGCTTGAGCGCCTCGCGACGAGCCCAAAACTTGAGACCGCGAAAATCGACACGCGTGTGGTACGGGTGAAAAAAACGATAATACTCGTTCACTTTTTTTAGGGTAAACCCATCTACAAAAAATCCTATGCGTAGTGGTGCATTAGAGGGCATATAAACTCCATTTATTAAGGGTGTCCTAACCCTTTAAAACGGAATTTTCCCCAAAAATGTTCCCTAAAAAATTGTTTACAAATTAAGTACTACAAAAGATCGCGATCGTTAAGGTCATCCATCAACGATCCCGGCATCCAGTGTTCCAAAGCCTTGTACTTGGGGTCATTCAACTTTTGGCGCCAGCTCTTAGCCTTATCGGCCTTGCCCGCATCATGATAAATGCGAATCAAGTTCAACACCGAGCACCAGTAGCGAATCGAGGCTCCCGTACGTTTAAGATAATCGGCGGCGCTCTGCTCATATATCGCAGCGGCGTCGTCGTAACGCTTGAGGCGATAAAGCATGTCGGCCTTAATTTGCAGCATTACCGGATGGTTCGGCGCCTTGGCGAGCCCACGTTCAGCAAGCTTGAGGCCCATTTTAAAATCACCCTTGTCGTAGTACATCCAAACTAACGGAGTCAGGAATAAAGGCCAAAACCGAACGGAACTTTTAGAAGCGCTATCAAGAACAGCAAGGTATTCTTTGCGGTGGTCCGAACGGAACGGAACCCAGCTAAAGCTCTGGTCTACATAGTAGGCGTAAATTGCATAAAAGGCGCGAGCGTCCAATTCCTTGGAGTCCTCGAACATCTTCGCTGCCGAACGTGTTTTAAAAGCGCCCGAGACCGAGTGCCCGGTTTCACTTTGTACATAACCCAACTCAAATTTGCGGAGCGCATCCCACAAGCCAAAGGATTCGCATTTTTCCAAATCGGAACCAGCCTTAATCAAGGCCGTGGTATCACCGCGATCATCGTACATGCTAATGCGGACTATCGCTTCAATAACGCAGCCCACCGCATTGTTTGTGCTGCGCATTTTTTTCGCCGCCGCCAAAGCCTCGCCATAATTGAGAGCCATGGTTTGCACCATAGCCTTTTTCGAAAGCGCCATCAGCGAATCGTTCAGGGCAAGCGAAAGATTCTCGCCGCAGGCGAATGTAACAGCAAAAAGGGCTAACAGCAAAATAGAACGGAACATATGTGCTAAAATAGAAAAAATCATAATCCAAAATGGAATAAGATTGCACCCCGCAGTCCTTTACAGAACAAGCCTTCAAAACGAGAGCTCAACTTGTTAATCATCAATGAGTTACGGGCCAGCACCATCCGTCGCAAACCCAGCAATGGCGCGGGTTCGAGCACAGCGTCAAACAGCGCGTATGCGTTTTATCACTTGCTTACCCAAAGACACAAAAAGTATAATGGGTATAAGGATTCAACTTGGAGGTCCATCATGAAACTGCTCCATAAAACATCCACACTCTCTTTTTACAGGATCCACACCGGGTTCCTGACCTTTAAGAATCGCATTAAAGAAATTCTAAACGCCACTAGCAGAATCAATCTCGAAGACCTCATTGACGACGACAGCCTCTGCGCCTTCTATCGCAATGGGGACTCCGCAGATTTCGTAGCGGCAACCATCATCGGCCCAAGCTTTGACCTGGACGACGATGACTAGCGAAAGCAACTACTGGGGAAGCGAGCAACCGTTCATGGTTACGAACTTGCCCTTTTGCACCGTCACAATCTTTGTGTTGACATTCGCACCGCGCTTGAACTTGATATCGCCATAAATACCCTTGAAGACTTCGGTATTGTTAATGGCGTTTGTAAGGCTCTCGGGCCTCCTGGCAAGCGTAGAGAACACGATATTGGCGGCATCGTAGCTAAGACCGCTTACTTTGTCTTCACCCGGTTCGGCGCCCCAGCGGTCCTGGAAGGCCTTGGCAAAGCTATTGTAACCTTCGCTATTGCCGTTCATGTCTAGAGCCGGAACGCTAAAGTAAGAACTATCGACCAAGCGCTTTCCGCGAACCAGAAGTTCACGGCCGTACCAACCCGAGGTACCGAGCATCACGCCCGAAATCTTGTTGAAGGCCACCTGGCTCACCATGGCGCCAGCGTCACCCGGGTTCGTCGCCGGAATAAAAATACCAGGAATGTTGAACGTAGAATCGCTCATGTAGAACCTGCGTTCCTTGGCACTCACGGCATCGAGGTCGTTTGCACCGCGGGCAATGTTCCTGCGGCGGTTTTCTTGCTTGAAGCGCACATCGCGGAGCAGGTCAAATTCCGTCTTGTAGTCGGGGCGGCCTTCTTCGTAGTTGCGGAAGGCAACGATGTTACCGCCACGGCGTTCCACCGCACGGGTAAAGCTCGTGGTCATGGAGGCGCCATAATCACCCAGCGGGCTCATAATGGCAAACTCACGAATGTCCAAGCACTTGGTTGCAAAGTCCGCAATGCTCTGGGCAAGGTTGTCCATAGTGATGTTCACCTGGAAAATGTTCGGGCCCATCTTGGCAATGCCATCGTCGGTCGCCGTCGGGGTGAGCATCGGGATGTTCTGGAAGTTACTGCCAAGCCAAGCGGCAACCGTCGCTGCCGGAGCACTCATAATAGGGCCAATCACGGCGATAATGCTATCCTGATTCACGGCCTGCTGTGTGCGCATCAAAGCTTGAGCGGCATCGGCGCGGGTATCGGCAATGCGCACGTTCACCTTCTTGGTGAGGCCGGCCTGTTCCTGAGCCAAAAGCACACCCTGAATGGCGGCAGCGCCAAATTCAGCAAAATCGCCAGAGAGCGGAGCAAGCACCAGAACCGTCGGCAAACCGGCGCCCTGGTCTTCAAGCGATTCCAAACCCTTTTCGGCAGTGCGGGAAAGGTTCTCGGCGACCTTTCCGTTCAAAACCTTCTTGTACCAATAACGGGCGGACTTGTAACGGCGGGCATTCTGGCTTTCACGGCCAATCTGAAGTTGCATCCAACCTACAATGTCCTTATCCACCGGGTACTTTTCGAGCAGGGCCTGCAACTGGTCCGCCGTCATAAGACTAGCGGCAAGCGCCTGGATGGCCACTTCCTTAGTGCGGCTGCGGGCCGCCGGATTCTTGGAGTAGGCGAGGATGCGGAGCATGTCTTCGACACCATCGTAAACGGCGCCCTGTTCCACCATCACAATGGCGTGGGCAAGTTCCATACGTTCGCGATATTCCGACGAAACGTGATATTCCAGGAACCTGGACGAAAGCTTCATGGCCTCATCGCGCTTATGTTCGCGCAGGTAGCATTCCGTGAGCATCACGGAAGCCTGGGCACCGGCGTGCGTCTTGAACTTCGACTTCGAAATCTTTTGCAACGGGGCAATGGCATCAGCGCACCGGCCATCGCGGATCAGGGACTTAGCCTGAGAGATTTCATCTTGTGCAAAAAGGGGCGTCGCAAGAAGAGTTGCAAAAAGAATAGGCAAAATACGTTTCATAATTCAACTAGCCTTCGGCGGGGACTTGAACCACGTCGTGTTCTTTTTTGATTTGTTTCTGCATGGATTCAGGAAGTTTTATCCAGTCAATGACATCGACGCGGAAGGGGAGGCCACTATCGGCAAAAGCCTTTTCCACGGCAGTCATCGCTTCAAACGAAAGCGGCTTCTCGGCAAGCACCGCAAGCTCCAATTCCGTTTCGGGAGTCAAATCCACACCCGTAACACGGGCACCATAAGCCCAAACCTCCAGGCCCTCGAAGTGAAGACCCAAAATTCGCTGGACTGTTTCCAATTGTTCAGTTTCTATGCAAAGTGCCATAGTTCGTTAAATATAGTTAATGGCAGGTGCCATTTGCCGCCATCGCGCAGCTTTATTGCTACGGGAACCGGAAAACGCACGACCGCCTAAATTTTAGTACACAAATGTACACCAAAACAGCAAATTTGTCAAGCCATTGGCCTCGTTTGAGTAAGTAAAAAGCGACCCACCGGCGACCCGTAAACGGGTTAAAGCTTTCCAAACATGGTCAGTTGGTCTCCGTACTTGTCCTCCTTCAATTGATTTTGGATATACTCTTCCCTTTTAAGTAGCCCACAAACCCCGACACGCTCACTTTGGGCGGTATTTCGAGCAGCATGTGTACGTGGTCCGGGCAGACTTCCGCCTCGACGATATTTATCCCCTTCCACTCGCAAAGTGTCCGCAGGATCTTTCCTATCTCTGCTTTTTTCTCCCCGAAAAAAACTTTTCTACGGAATTTGGGGGCGAATACCACATGATATTTGCAGTTCCACGTTGTGTGTGCCAACATGTTGTGATTATTACTATTTTGCATTTTACACTCTTGGTTGATTGTTTTGCAGGATGCCAGTCCGCATTTCAATAAACGCAAGCCGAGTGCCGCGGCAAAACTCGCTTTGCCATGACCGAGGCGCAGCCTTATGGGCTGAAAGCCAAATCTAACCAAGAGTTTTTTTGCTTTGCTCAAGGACGTAACGCCAGAAGGCTCTTTAGAACTACCAGCCTAGCCGGTAGTTTTCGGTTTATACAAAAAAACCCCCTTTCGGGGGCTTAAAATGCAGTTGGCAAATGCAGTTGGCGATTAAAGGAACCAGTATGTTACCCCAAGGTCGATACCCATTCGCTTGCCAGTGAATTCATCATCGTCGCTCATGCTGGAAAGACCCATGAAAAAGCGAACATCGACAGTAAGCGGAAGCACTGGCAGGTCTGCACCCGCACCAATCGCGATACCGAATTCGGCGGTTGAAGCATCGGAATCATCAAATTTCTCGTCACCAAATTCAATAGTGGTGGACATGTTGATGTTTAATTGAGGACCGGCTTCCACGAACACGATGGGGAGCAGGCTCAATCGTGCCATTACAGGCACCTCAATGCCGGTCTTGGATAAAGTGTAATCCACGCCGTAATTCGTTTTTCCAACGCTTTCATAGGCAAAATACACACCCGGAACGACAGCGATAATTGGGAGAGCGATCTTGGCTTCAACACCAGCATTGAAACCCAAGCCAGAGTAATCCTCCATGTACGTGTCGACATCCCACAGCATGTTGTAGGAACCGCCAATGTGCCCACCAACATTGATTTCAGCCATGGAAAAAGTAGTCGCGGCCAAAAGCGCGAGGGCAATTTTTGTGAAAAGTTTCATATTTTTCCTTTTTTGATAATCCAACCCAAGAGGCATTTCCTGAAGGATACCCTTAAAATATATATCCAAACACAGACTCCGGTCAAGAGTCGAGCACATCATCAAATGCGCAACAACCACATTTCGGTTTCGCTCCCGACACGCACGGGCGGCCCCCAACTGCCCACCCCGCTACTCACGAGCCATTTTACGCCGTCGAGTTCGCCAATGCCGTAAGCCAAACGCCAGACCCAGTTGATAATGACCGTGCCCGGGAAAAACTGGCCATCGTGCGTGTGGCCCGAAAGCACTAGGTCGGGGAGTCGCCCAATGTGCCCAGGCTCGATTCCCTTCGGCTGGTGATCCACGACAATCCAGGGGCGGAAATTTTCTACTACGAACTGCGCGGAATCAAACTGCGCAGAATCTGCTAATGAAGTCGCAGAATCCGTTAATGACGTCGCGGGGAACGGCGCAGGTTTCGGGGCGAGTTCCGCAAGCATTTTGCGAGGGATGTCGCGGGAGCGTGAAACTTGGAAATCCGTGCGACCGGTAAAGCAAGCGAGCGAATCGCAAAAAGTCTCGTCGTCCAAAAACTTCCAGCCAGCGCGTTTCAAGAATTCGCCTGGAGCGCTCCCCTGCCGTTCCATGTAACCTTCGTGATTCCCGTTCACGGCGAGAGCACCTCTGCGGGCGGCGGCGCCCAACTTCGCCACGAGCGTATCGTAACCGTCGCGGTACAAGGCGGAATCATGGATGTCGGCGAAGTCGCCACCGAAAACGATGTAGTCGGGGCGGAGGCTGTCGGCATCGTGAATCATGCGTTCAATTTTTGCACGGTCGAAAAGCGCATCGATGTGAAGGTCGGTAAAAAAGAGGATGGAGAAAGGGTGCGCCGACTGCTGAACCTGTGCAGGATTCGTTTGAACGAGCGCCGCTGCTTTCGGCAAATCGATGCTAGCCTCGCGAATTTTGTAATCGCCGTGGGCCCCATACCCCACAGCGCACAGCACTATCGAAACCACGAAAGTCGCCACGAGTAAAATCCGCGCGGCAAAAATGGAACGCTCCCTTTCAAGCCTACGGCGGCGCACTGCAAGCAAGACACCGCGGGCAATCCACCACAACAGATAAATTAACAGAGCCTCGCAAAGCCAGACCGATAAAAAATCCTGGCCCAGGCAAGCCAAGAAATGCCCCCTGAAAAAGAAGCAAACCGGAAGTACCACCACGATAGCGCCCGCCACAATGCTCCCCTTGTTGCCCGGCGAAATCTGCCGGATATTGAAGAAGAGGAAAAGGACCCCAAATATCAGGATGAATAGGAAAATCATGAAGCGTAAAAAAGAGGAAAAAAGGACGGGCAGTTAAAGCGACAATTAGAATTTAAAATAAAAGGAGGCGCGATCAACGGAGTGCAAAAAAAGGCGACAAAAATAGACCAAAAAAACGTTAGAAAAAGCGAGCGGTAGGAAGCGAGTAGTAGATGGCGTGCGTTAAAAGGCGCGAACGGAAAAAAGCGAACGGAAAAAAGCGAACGGCCCCGCGGTTTACAACCTCGCCTTCACGAGCTTGTATAAGTCGGCAAAAACTTCTTCGGGAGTGCGGTCGGCATCGATGGCCGCAACGCAATCCGGGAATTCACGGGCCGCGGCCAAGTACCCTTGGCGCACCCGCTCGAAAAAGTCGGCCTTTTCCTGTTCCAGTCGATCGGGTGCCTCGCCCCGCTTCGCGGTGCGCGCGCGGCTCGCCTCGACCGTAAGGTCCAAAACCACAGTAAGTTCCGGGAAGCAACTTCCGCACGTAATTTCCGTGAGACTTTGTACTAAACCGGCACCGAGGCCACGAGCGAAACCCTGGTAGGCATAAGTGCTCCAGGCAAACCTGTCGGCAATCACAATCTTCCCTGCATCGAGCGCCGGCTGGATGATTTCCTTGATGACCTGCGCACGGGCCGCATTGTACAAAAGAAGCTCCGCCTTGTCGCTCATGACTCCCTTGAAAGCAGGGTCCAGCAAAAGCTCGCGGATGCGTTCCGAAATCTTCGCGCCACCCGGTTCGCGCAACCTCACCACCGAAAAACCTTCGGCCTCGAGAGCCGAAATCAGCATATCAATCTGGGTTGACTTTCCCGACCCGTCGATACCTTCCAAAGAAAAAAAACGTTTCGCAGTTTGCATCATTACAAATATGCAAAATATTCAAGCCCTTCACTGTCAAAGGCCCCTAAACAACACCGAAAATATATTGTAGTTCGCAGGCACACCAACAAGCAAATGGTCCATTATATAATAACCCAATTTGAGGGCGATTTTCGCTTTTAGTCATACTAAATGCGTAAAAATACGAGTTTAGTATGACTTTTTTGCAAAAACACACCTCTATAGGAGACACATACGCTTGCACGTATATACTAAATGGCCGAAAAACGGTGTTTAGTATGTACTTAAGCCTCAAAACATTACGTACAAAGTAATAAAAGTCATACTAAACGGGCAAAAAACGGCATTTAGTATGACTTTTCGACTTCAAACGCTTGCGAGCGACCTCATACTTCGAAGGCCGACCTCACGCCTTACTCTTCGACGTCCTTGCCGTGGCACTTCTTGTACTTGAGGCCACTTCCGCACCAGCACGGGTCATTGCGACCGAGCTTCGGACCCGCAGCCTGAGCACGGCGGGCAGCGGCGGCGGCCACAGCCGGATTCGTGTAGGTACGGCGAACCGACGGACGAGTTCCCGGAAGTGCAGACTGCGGCATCGGGCCACTCGTCTTTTGTTCCGGAGTAAGGGCGTTCGTCTCGGAGGAGGCAGCCTGACCAGCCAAACCGGCGGCCTTCGCACCTTCGGCGCTCAGCTGTTCCTGCTGCGGTTCAGCGGATTCCGCAGACTGGGCGACCTCGGGAGCGGCTCCATTCTGCGCAGCACCATCTTTCGCCTTTTCGGCAGCGGCCTTCTCGGCATCAATCTGTTCCTGGCTCTTGAGCTGCAGCTGGTCCGGAGAAACGGTCATGCCGTTCGGGAGCGTAATGCGGATGTTCAAAATACGGAGAGCCGTGAGGGTTGCAATCTTTTCCATGCAACCTTCGAACATCTTGAAGCCCTCGTTCTTGTACACCATCAGCGGGTCCTTCTGGGCGTAACCGTGGAAGCGGATAGCGTCCTTCAACTGGTCCATTGCGTAAAGGTGTTCCTTCCAAACCTGGTCAATGGTCATAAGGAGGAAGCGACGTTCAATGTTGCGGAAATCCGCATCCGGAATAATCTTCGTGAGCTTGTCGTAGCGAGCCTTGCACATACCGATAACTTCGTCGAGCACCTGCTCCGGAGTCTTCTTCATGGCTTCTTCAAGCGTCAGGTTATACTCCATGCTGAGCGTGCGCTGCAAATCGGTATGCAAGCCCTCGAGGTTCCAGTCCTCAGGGTAGCTCTTTGCCACAATGAAACTGCTCACCTTGATGTCGCAAGCGTCTTCAATGCGGTTCATGATTTCTTCACGAATATCTTCACCGTTCAAAATGCGGCGGCGGAGCCCGTAAATCACCTTGCGCTGTTCGTTCATCACGTTATCGTAGTCAAGCAAGTGCTTACGGATGTCAAAGCTCTGGCCTTCCACACGGCGCTGGGCACCGCGAATACTGCGGGAAACAATCGGGTGGGTAATCACTTCGTCTTCGCCCACGCCAAAGCGGCTCATGAGGTTCTTGACGCTGTCACCACCAAAAATACGCATCAGGTTATCGTCCAGAGAAAGGAAGTACTGGCTACTACCCGGGTCACCCTGACGGCCAGAACGACCGCGCAACTGGTTATCGATACGGCGGGATTCATGGCGTTCCGTGCCAAGCACGTGCAAACCACCAAGTTCCGTCACACCCGGTCCAAGGGCAATATCGGTACCACGACCAGCCATGTTGGTAGCAATCGTCACCTTGTCCTTGTGGCCCGCGTATTGAATGATTTCGGCTTCACGGCCATGGTTCTTCGCATTCAAAACTTCGTGCGGAATCCCTTCCTTCTCGAGGAGGCCGTGCAAGTGTTCGGACTTTTCAATGGAAGCCGTACCCACGAGGAGCGGCTGGCCCTTGGCATGGCGAGTCTTGATTTCTTCGACAATCGCCTTCCACTTGGCACTTTCGCTCTTGTAAACCATGTCCTGTTCGTCCTTGCGAATGCAAGGCTTGTTGGTCGGAATGACCCAGGTGTTCATGTTGTAAATCTTGATGAATTCCGTAGCTTCGGTTTCGGCCGTACCGGTCATACCGCTAAGCTTATTATACATACGGAAGTAGTTCTGGAACGTAATGGTCGCAAGCGTCTGGTTTTCACGGCGAATCTGCACGCCTTCCTTGGCTTCAATGGCCTGGTGCATACCGTTACTATAGCGGCGGCCTTCCATCAAACGACCGGTGTTTTCGTCCACGATGATGATTTCGCCATCGCGCACAATGTAGTCCACATCCTTCACGTAGAGGTGCCAAGCGCGCAAGGCCTGGTCAAAGAAGTGAACCCAGTCGGCATGTTCGCCATAGAGGTTCGTAATCCCCATCAATTCCTGAATATGGTTCACGCCCTTTTCGGTGAGCTGGATGTACTTGTCCTTTTCATCCACACCGAAGTCCTTGTTCTTTACAAGCTTCTGGGCAATTTCGTTGGCCTTCGCATACTTGTCGGTAGCATCTTCGGCCGGACCACTGATAATGAGCGGCGTACGGGCTTCATCGATCAAAATGGAGTCCACTTCGTCCACAATACAGAAGTTGAGCTCGCGCTGCACCAGCTGGCTCGTTTCTACGGCCATGTTGTCGCGGAGGTAGTCAAAGCCGAATTCGTTGTTGGTACCGTAAGTCACATCGCTATTGTAACTCACGCGACGTTCTTCGGGGTTCAGACCATTCACAATAAGGCCCACGGTAAGACCGAGGAACTTGTAAACCATGCCCATCTGCTTCGCGTCACGGCCGGCGAGGTAGTCGTTCACCGTCACCACGTGCACGCCCTTGCCGCTGAGGCCGTTCAAGTAGACCGGGAGAGCTGCGGCAAGCGTCTTACCTTCACCCGTCGCCATTTCGGCAATGGCACCTTCGTGGAGCACAAGGCCGCCAATCATCTGCACGTCAAAGGGCATCATGCGGAACGGCTTCACGGAATCCGGGTAAAGTTCGCGGACCTTCGCATAAACAGAGGCCGGCATAAAGACTTCCCATTCGTTCTTGCCGCTCTCGAGTTCAGCCTTGGCCGCATTCGCATATTCCTGGAGTTCGGGTCCCAAACGGCTAAAGTCAAAACCGTATTCCGGCTTGAAGATGTTGAAAATACCCAAGCGGCGGTCGCAAGCTTCCTGGCAAACGGCAAAGGCCTCGACCTTGATATCGTCGAGAGTTGCGCCATTGGCGAGCTTTGCGCGGAATTCAGCACTCTTGGCAGCCAAAGCAGCATCGTCCAAAGCTTCCAGAGCCTTACGTGCTTCGTGAATCTTGGCGATAACCGGACGCAACTGCTTGACCTTGCGTTCATGCGGAGTACCGAAAATCTTGTGGAGTACTGTATCTACAATGCTCATAACGTTCCTTTATAACAGCCGCCGGCCACCCGACGGCCACGTGATTTAAATTTACGCGGCATAAGATAGCAAAAACCCAAACCACTGGCCAAAACTGCGCCAAATAAAGCCCAAAAAACACAAAAAAACGGGTTTTCACCCGTTTTGCTTATAAATTAGAGGTGACCTCAAATAAAAATGTAACCGATAACAAAAGCCGCAATGAGGAACGTCCCCCAAACCTTTTCGACGATTGGGCTGTACTTCTTGATTTCAGATGACGAATTCTTCATAATCAAGCTCCTATTTTTGTTATCAAGGACGTTCAAAAATATTCGTAACTCCTTGATAGTAATATACTTACAAAAAACTTATGTGGGTATACTTTTTATATTTTTTATTGATTTTTTGTCAATACAAACTTTTTTTTCCAATTGAGGGGCACACCAAATTATCAACTTGATAATATATTCAAGGTCAAGGGGACAGAGATATAGAAACTGCACTCCCCAAAGCGTTCAAGATGCCCTTTTTTTTGAAATTTCCCGTTGCCACCGCCCTCAGCTTAGGCCTCGCAACTGCAGCAATCGCCCAGACGACCGATAGCGAACTACGCGAAAACCCCGATTTTACAGCCAGCAACTACAGTCTATACCCTGTACCCGACCAAAACGTCACCTACACCAGCGCTCCCGAAGGCTACAAACCCTTCTATATTAGCCATTACGGTCGTCACGGCAGCCGTTTTCACGCCAGCACAAGCGACTACAAGTACGTCTACGAAACCCTCGCCATGGCAAACGCCGTCCAGGAACTCACCTCGGACGGCCAAAAACTGCTTCTCACGACCGAATACCTGAATAATTATGCAATTCCGCACGCAGGCGACCTTACCCAGGTAGGCGTCCAGCAACACGAGGGAATCGCGAACCGCATGTTCAAAAACTTCCCCGAAGTATTCAGGACCCAGCAAATCAACGGCGCAAACGTCGTCCCGCAGGTCAACGCCTACGCAAGTACCTCCGGACGCTGCATTGTAAGCATGTCGGCCTTCACGGGAGAACTTCGCTCGCAAGTCCCCGAGGTTTCGTTCCGCTACGAATCCAGCAAAACCCTTATGCCGTTCATTTGCCCGTTTAACTGGAACGACATCAGCTACTCGAAGGTTGAGACCTACACCAGCGAAAGCGACAAGCTTTGGCAACAGATCGATGCCCAGCCGCTTATGCAAAAGCTGTTCCTCGACAGCGCCTATGCAGCCGAAAATATCGACGCTAACAAATTTTTCAACAAAATGTTCGAAATCAGGGCGAGCATGCTCGGCATGGATTCCGGATTCATGAACACTTTACGCAATAACCAGGGCGGCGACGTTCTCGACAGCCTCTTCACGATCGAAGAATCCATTACACGCTGGAAAGCCCAAAACGCCTGGTGGTACAGCCTTCTCGGCACAAGCCCTCTAATCAGCAACCCCAAGGGAGTGGGCTACGGCAAGGGAATCCTCCAGCACATTCTTACCGAAGCCGAAATCGCCATATCCGTCGACACCTCCCAAAGCGTATCCGAGGGGCTAACTCAACCCATTGCGGCAACACTCCGCTTTGGCCACGACGGCGGACTCCTGCCGCTGACCGCCCTCATGCAGCTCGACTTCGCCAATGCAAAAGTGAGCGAACTCAGCAATCTTCACGAACAGTGGTGCGATTTCAAGGTCATCCCCATGGCCGCGAATATGCAAATCGTATTCTACAAAGCGGACGCCAACGAAAGCAATTCGACAAGTAATTACGAAGCGAACGAGCCAAAACCGATTCTCGTGAAACTCCTTTACAACGAAATCGAGCAGAACATGCCCATCCCGTGCGGACTCGCCGAAAGCGCGCAGTCCATCGCGAACGCGACAACTGCCACAGCGACGACAGCCACAGCACAAGCCGCAGGCAAGGACTGCCCCGCAGCCCCGTACTACCGCTGGGAGGACTTCCGCAACTTCTACACCGAAATCGCGGATAATTAAAAACCAGCCATCGGCACAGAGTTCCCGATTTATACAAAAAAGGACCGCATTGCGCGGCCCTTTCCGTCTTTTCGGCTAAAAGATTTATTTATTCCTCTTCAGGAGCAA
>JAKSIM010000026.1 GCA_024398845.1 Fibrobacter sp.
GTCTCTCGTCTGTAGGCCGAAGGCCGTTCTCTCGTCTAATTAGTGGTTGGTGGTTAGTGGTTGGTGGTTAGTGGTTAATGGGCGGCTGCGCCGCCATTATTTCATCTCTCGTCTCTCGTCTGTAGGCCGAAGGCCGTTCTCTCGTCTAATTAGTGGTTGGTGGTTGGTGGTTAGTAAATGCAGGCTTCTTTCTGCAAATTTAGCAAAAGGCGAGAGTCGCGACCGCCGAGTTTACTCGAGCGGGCATGACCGAGCCAAGCTAAATGCGTTCGTAGAACGCAAATTTAGCAAATGCGGGATGTGGAAATCCACCCAGTCGGGGGCTTCAATGTTCGGATTCACGAGAATGGTCGTCCAACCGCGGGCATGAGCGGGCTCCAAATTGCGGAGCGAATCCTCCAAAAGCACAATTTCACGCCTGTTTTGGGGCAATTGACCGCGAGCCTCCAACCAGGACTCCATTTTTTCGTAGGCACTCTCGTGAGGTTTCCCGACCCAGTCCATCAATTTCAAATCAAAAACGGCCTCGATGCCCGAATCAATTTTCATGTGCGCCATACCGGCCTCGCTCCAATCGTGACGTCCATTGGTAAAAACGTAACGATGCCCAGGCAAGCTCTTTAAAAGTTCCAATTTTTGTGGGGCTTCCTTGGGGTAAATCAAGTATTCCGGTTCATGGATAAAGTCGAAGAATTCATCCGGATCCGTGCCGTTCATCGCCATAAGCCCAGAGAGAGTCGTGCCAAAGCGCAACAGGTAATCCTTACGGATTTTCGTCGCATTTTCAAAATCTCCGCCCACTGTTTTTTGGACGAATTCTGCAATACGCTTATCCAACGAATTGAGCACAAAGCGCTCCTCTTCGCCATAAAGCGTCAAATCGTAATCAAAGAGCCAGACCAGAGCTACACTCCCATGGCAAGGCCACCAATTTGGCGGGCCAAATAAGTGGCGTAATTATCAGTCATGCCGCTTACAAAGTCAAGTACCTGGTGGTACGCCTCGGCGGCGGTCACGCTCTGCCCGATTTTGGCCTGGCCAATCAGGCGCACAATGCGGTCCGCACGGTACGAGTTCTTGCCGTTCAAGCGGTAATCGTAAACACCGTTGATAAAGGCGTCCAAAACAGTTGCAAGTGTCGTATAGCTACCCACTTCGAGTTCCGTTTTGCGGCGGTCCGGGTAAATGCGTTCTACGCCAAGGCGTTTTGCAATGCGGATTCCCCACATCACATCGGACTTGGAAAGATCTATCAAATGCTTTTGGAGCGAACCCTCCATAATTTGTTCGTAATTATTTACGAATACCACAGCCACATCGTCAATCAAGTTCTGAATAGCCTTACCGCGAATACTGCTCAAAAAATCGCGGAAGTTGCGCCCATTTTCTTCGTATTCCTGGTCAATGTTCACTTCGGGTCCGCACAAATAGCTGAACATGTCGCGCACATCGGCAAACGTGAGGATTCCAAGTTCAATAGCGTCTTCCACATCAAGGATAGAATAGCAAATGTCGTCGGCGGCTTCCATCAGGTAAACGAGCGGGTGGCGCACCCACTTGCCACAGCCAATTTCCGGGAGGCCAAGTGTCTCTGCGGTAATGCCGTACAAATCCGCTTCCGTAGAAAACAGGCTCGTGGGGCAACCATACTTGGCAAGTTGCGGGTACTTAATCATGGAACCGATGGTCGCATAGGTAAGACGCATACCGCCATCCAAAAAGTGATATTCCAGTTTGCTCAAAATGCGGTGGCCCTGGGCGTTACCATCAAAATTTTCAAAGTCAGCGACTTCCTTTTCGCTCAAATCGCGAAGCGGAGCGCTATTGTGGTTCTTGCGAAACCATTCACGAATAGCGGCTTCACCGGCGTGGCCAAACGGCGGGTTTCCAATATCGTGCGCAAGGCAAGCCGATTGCACAATGGTCCCGAACTGGTATTCGTTAATGTACTTGGGCAAATACTGCTTAATCAAGTGGTAAACCGTAATCGCAAGGCTTCGGCCAACGCTCGAAACTTCAATGCTGTGAGTCAATCGGCTATGCACATGGTCATTCACCGAGAACGGATGCACTTGGGTTTTGCGACCCAGGCGGCGAAATGCCGTCGAAAAAACAATACGGTCATAATCGCGATGGTAATCAGAACGGTTCGGGTCACGGTCCGCAGAATGGCCGTAACGCGTAGCAGAAAGTAAAGTTTCCCAATTGAGCATAACAAAAATATAGTATTTTACGCGCTCTCCTTGCAGAGGAGAGCCTTTACAAGTCTAGGAATCCAGATGATAAATTTCTATATTGCCTGTTAATGATTACACGTTTGATTGACCGCAATTTTGCCAACATGCGCCTGGACCGATTCCTGCGCAAGGCCTTCCCCGACGAATCCCTATCCGTCTTTTTTGCAGTTCTCCGTAAAAAGAAAATCCGTGTGAACGGAGTCATCGGCAAGGCGAACCAGATGCTCGCCGAAGGCGACGTCATCAACATTTACGAGAATTTTAAAAGCGTTCCAATCAACGAAGAAAAACAAGAGACAAAAAACGAAAACGAAAAAAACGTTCAAGATTTTTCTTGGAGTAGTTCAAAGTCCGGCTGGGGCAAGTCCAAAACCTCTACCGAAAAGAATGCCGCCTGGGGCGTTTCGCGCAAGCTCGACATTGTAATTCAAACCGAAGACTACGTCGTTGTCAACAAGCCCTCGGGACTCGCAAGCCAACCCGGAAGCGGTACGCGCCCCGGCGAAAGCCTTGTGGAATACCTCTGGGAATGGGGCCGCGAAGAAGGTCTCGATTTTCGCCCAACAATCGCTCACCGTCTGGACCAAGAAACTTCGGGCCTTTTGATTGCCGCCCTCCACGGTGACACGCTCCGCGACCTCACTCGTCTCATTCGCGAACACGAAGTCGACAAGTTCTATTTCGCCCTCGTCAAGGGGAACCTCAAGCGCGACAAGGGGACCATCGACGAGACTCTCACCCGCACCGATGCCGCCAAGGGCAGCAAAATGAAGGTCGGAGAAAACGGCAAGGACGCCCAGCGCGCCATTACGCACTACCACGTAAAACAGCATTACGAGGGTTACGATCTCGTCAAAATCAAGCTCGAAACCGGACGCATGCATCAGATTCGCGCGCACTTCGCAAGCATCGGCCACCCACTTTTGGGCGACACTCGCTATGGCGACTTCGCTCTCAACCGCGAAGTCAAAAAAGAACTCGGTCTCCACCGCCTGTTTTTGCACAGTTGCCGTTTAGAATTCACCTGGAAGGGCGACAAAATCGTCCTTGACAGCCCGCTTCCCAAGGAACTGCAAGACGTTGTAAACCAGCTCAAGCCAATAAAAGCCAAAGAATGATAATAAACAGATTTAAAAATCATGTAAAAAAATTGGCGGTAGCGTCATTTGTAGCGCTATCACTCGTGGCCTGTGGCGACGATTCCAGTTCCGAGCCCGTCGAAGAAATCGTTGATGAAAGTTCATCTAGCGAAATCTTCAGCAGTTCCGATTTCGCAAAATCATCCGCAAGAAATTCAAGTTCCTCTTTATCTGGCTATTCCTATGCAGAAACAGCAACAAGGGGCCTTGTTCTCGTTAATGACACTCATAAAAAAGTCGAGCTAGAAAACAGCATGAAGGTCAATCTTGACTACGACTTTTATATTGGCAAAAGCGAGGTGACCTGTGGCGATTTTTACAAAACATCGCCGCATCCACCCACAGTAAACACAGCGTGTCCCTCCGACAGCCTCCCCGTTGGGGGCGTATCTTTTTTTGACATCGTCTTATACCTCAACGCCAAAAGCGTTCTAAACAACCTGGATACAGCCTATACCTACACAGGCATATTATTTGATACCGAGGGGCACGTACTCAACTTGGAAGGCCTCGCCTACCACAATGACGCCAATGGATTTCGCCTTCCCACAGAAGCCGAATGGACATACGTGGCTAGCAAAAAATGGGACCCGAGCAAAAGCTGGAACAGCGGGAACTCCGGTTTCACCTCGCACAACGTTTGCTCTAGCACAACCGACAGCCTTGAGTTTTGCGACTTTGCAGGAAACGTCGGGGAATGGGCCAACGATTGGTTCGCCCCGCTATTCGACACAACCGTCACCAATTACACCGGCGCCCCCGATGGAGGAACGATTGGTAAAAGAGTCGTTAAAGGAGGAGCCTACAATACCGCTGTAGAATCCATCAACCTCTTTAGCCGTAACGACATATACACAATCACTTCTTCTACGCATGCAAACTACATTGGCTTCCGCATTGCGCTTGGCAAGATTCCAAACCCCACATGGTTCGGCGCGGGTAAAAATGTTGTTGCCAGCAGAACCATTCCCCTGGCAAGCGCAACCGTATTAAAGAACATCTACAAAACATACAACATCAAGCTCGTTTTTCGCAATGACGTTTCACAAACACTTTCGCTTATCAAGTACAACGAAGACATTGCGGCCGTTCTAGACATCAACGATACGATTGACGCCTACCATCCCGATATTTCTCCCGACGGCAAATACGTCGCCTTTTGCACAGGAATTGAAGGCGTTTCCGGGAAATCCAAAATTTACGTGCGCAATCTCAATGAAACCGAAATCAAGCACGAAGAACTTTTGGTCGACAACGCCGCCATTCCGCGTTGGCGCGTACTTGAAAACGGCGACACAGTTATTACTTACGTCTCTGACGCTGGCAACAATAAGAACGACGCTACGTTCGCCTCAACCAGCACATGGCAAGTCCGTTTTGAAGGCGGCAAATTTGGCACTCCCGAAAAATTATTCGACGGAGCTTACCACGGCGGCATCAGCGAAGACGGGAAGTTCGCCGTCACAGGCGCCCGACTCCTTCGAGCCCGTATAAATGACATTGATACAATTTGGTTCAACGGAGAACAAGCCTGCAATGCAAGCCTCGCCATGGATGGTACCAAACGCACGGCATTCCTGGACTTTGCCGGTAAAACAGGAATCGACTTTACCGGAACAAGTTACGCCGCCCACGAATACCTGTTTATCGCAGACAGTACCGGCAAGTTGATCAAATATATCAAGGCCCCCGCTGGTTACACCTTTGACCACATTGAATGGGCTTCCGATGGGAACATCTCGAATATCATCGCAACACTCGCCGACCTCAACGGAGCGCATACCAAGATTGTCTTGGTAAACGCCGTTACCGGACAAATTACGGAACTTGCACAAAGCGATGAACTTTGGCATCCCGACTTGTGGATACAACAATCGCCCTCCAAAATTTCAGGTAGCACCGTGCAAACCGATAGTGCCGGCATCTACTTTATTTCGGGCTACCCGGAATACGCCATCCAGTGGCGCTATAAAATGGAATTGTTCTGGCAATTCAAGGATTCCGCAAACACGGTCATTTTAGGCTCCTCTCGCTCCCACTACGGGATTGTCCCGGAGAACATCACGGCTCCTGATTTCGCCATCAACATGGCTTGCCCCTTCAATGTCAATTACGGGGTTCACTTCCTTTTCAAGAATTACATTGTAAACCACATGTCAAAACTCAAAAACGTGATTATCGGAATAGATCTTGACCGATTCCTCGTCTCGGATGAATCCAATTTCTTCAAGGTTTTATACAGAAATCTCCCCGGTTATATGTACGACGAACGCCATGAATTTTGGCCAGAAGGCGCTCCGGCCGAAATGTACGAACTAACGCATGGAGCCCTCGGCCTCGAAAGCTATGCAACCCACTTGCTCCCAACCCGTGGTTTTGACGACGGTCCCGGATACACTTGGCCTATTACCACACAAATTGTTCGCGATACCATATGGACCAAAGAGGATTCCATCACCTATTACTCTAGCTTCAACTATCTCAAAGAAACCATCAAACTCGCCCACGAGCATAACATTCGCGTAATTGGTGTCGAACTTCCATACAACCCCAGGTACCGCAACACGGGCTCCTATTGCAAGGAAGGGCTCCAGAGGAGTAAAGCCGTGACCCTGCTGCAAGAAATTGCAGATTTGAGCAAAACCAACCCCAACTTTGTTTTTTACGATGCGAACCAAATGGGAAACCACGATTTTGAAGGGGATGTCGCCCGCGACTCAGACCATTTAGGTCACCTAGGCGCTCTCCGAGTTACTACAAAAATCGATTCCGTTATGAAAAACACTACTTTTTAAAGAAATTTTTACAAAAAAGTTGCTTTTCTTATAAAAATTTGTATCTTTGATAAGATGTGGTCTTCATACAAAAGATTACATCTTGTTTAACATCAAAAAGAGGGGAAATTATGATATCTTCTAATAAGGTAATCAACGAACGCGCCCGAGCAGCCTTAAAAGGCCAATGGAACAAGAGCGCCCTGCTCACGCTACTCGTAACTATTTTTAGCATAGTCTTAAGCGTCGTACTTGACGGTTCCCATTTAGGACTGCCCAAAACATTTAACGCCCCCATTTCTGTTCTCTTATTCATAATTCTGGAATTCATCAACATCGGGTACAATTTCGTTTTCTACAACGTTTCCGAAGGTAAAAAGTGCAACTACAACGACATAACCATCGCCAAAAAGAAGCTTTGGCGAAACTTTATGACGGTACTAATCTTGAACCTCGTCACGTCCGCGTATTTCCTCGCGATTTTATACCTGTCTATATGCATAGCCCCGAGCAAAATCGAATTTACACCTAGTTTATTCATAGCCGCAGGTTTCTTTGCAGTAGCCATAGCAGTTCCCTTCTACTTCTTTTTTCCGACCTACTACTTCTTGTACTTTAAAATGGCCCTTGACGAAACAAGCTCCCCCACAGAAATCATTAAGCAAACTTACCGTTCCGTATCAAAGCGCAACAAGCAATTTTTTATGCTCATGTTACGCTTTACCGGTTGGTGCCTGCTCTGCATTGTCACCTTGGGCATAGCCTTTATGTGGGTTGCCCCATACATGTGCACAAGCTTTGCGATTCTCTACAAAGAAACGCAACAAGCTTATGAACCCAATATAAACGAAGCCGTTGTCGTGGCTTAAAGTCAGTAGTTACGGCCTAAATAAATTATAGGCCGCTTTCAATAAATTCCTTGCGGAATGTTCCATTGCCAAGTAGAATATCTATCGGCAATTTTTTGTATTCATATTCGTACGGAGGCTGTTTCCAAGCGAAGTCGTTCGGATACTTGTGGAAAATGTACTGCAGCAGTTTCACGGCCATGTCAAAACTGCGGAACTCGTTGCGATCCGTTACGTGAATTTGTGCACCGCCGCAGATTTGGCCTGCGCCCTTGTGGAACGTGGGCTGGAAGTAGTTCTCGCGGAAATACACACCCGGAAGTTTCAAGCCATTCATGTACTTGCAAAGATCCACAGCGTCAATAAACGGAGCACCAAAGATTTCGAACGGACGCGTTGTGCCACGGCCTTCACTCACGTTGGTCGCTTCAAAAAGGCACATGCCCGGGTAAACGATAGCCGTATCGAGCGTCGGCATGTTCGGGCTTGGCAAAATCCACGGGAGACCAGTCTGGTCATACCACATTTCACGTTCATAGCCATCCATGTGCATCACGTAAAGTTCGCTCTTGGGGAAGCATTCCGCCTTGAACTGTTCAGCAAGTTCGCCAATGGTTTTGGCGTGACGCGTGCGAATACTGTGGAGTCCGACAAAACTCGTATAGTTGAGGTCGAGAACCGGGCCTTCCTCATCGACGCAGTTTATGGGGTTCGGACGATCCACCACAACCACAGGGATGCCGGCCTTTTCGCAGGCCTTCATTACCAAGTAAAGCGTCCAAATAAAAGTATAGTAGCGGGCGCCCACATCCTGCAAGTCCACGAGCATCACATCTACATGACTGAGCATTTCGGCAGTGGGCTCGCGATGCTCTCCGTACAAGCTGTAAACCGGAATTCCGAGTTCGGGATCGGTGTAGCCTTCCCATTCAATCATGTTGTCTTGGGTATGTCCTTTGATGCCGTGTTGCGGGCCAAAAAGAGCGCTGAGTTTAAAAAGTTTACCGTCATACTCTTTTAAAAGATCCAGTGTGTAACGGAGGTCTGCACAAACGGAAGCCGGATGAAGGACAGCGCCAAGGCGCTTGCCGCGAAGATTCATCGGGAAAGACTTTTCAAAATGAGAAAGCGCAAGAGTAACCATAATAGACAAGAGAAGTTGGGGTTAAAGTTAGTGGTTAGTGGTTAGTGGTTGGTGGTTAGTGGTTAATAAAAACAATCTCAATTTAACATTTATCCATTAGCATTCCACAAACCAAGCCCCTAATTTCACATTTTTTTAGGAAATGACACAAAACTGTCATTTTTCTTTTGTATTTTTGAACGCGAAAGTTAAAAACTTAAAAATAGGATTATCTCTATGGCTTATCTGAACAAAGTGATGCTCATTGGCAATATCGGAAAGGACCCCGAAGTACGTATGAGTCAGACCGGCGGACGCAAGCGCGTCTCCTTCTCCCTCGCAACGAGTCGTCGTTACCGCGACAACAACGGCGAACAGAAGGAACAAACCGATTGGCACAACATCGTAGGTTGGGGCAAGATTGCCGATATTTTTGAACAGCTCGGTATCCGCAAGGGCATGAGCCTCTATGTCGAAGGCACCCTCACCAACCGCAGCTGGACAGACCAGACGAGCGGTCAAAAGCGTTACACCACCGAAGTGAACATGGATACATTCCAGTTGCTCACTCCTCGTGGCCAGGGTGGCGCACCGGCAGCCGGTGGCTTCAATCAGGGCAACAGCTACAGCCAGTCCAACAGCTACAACCAGCCGCAGGGTGGCGCTCCGTCTTACGACTCCGCCATGCCCGAAGGCGACGACGACCTCCCGTTCTAAAGAGTTGGTAGCTCATGTATTTGGGAATCGCCGAAATAGCATTAATGTTCGTGCTCCCGCTGGGAATTACATTCATCACAATTCTCCAGACGGCTTCCGCGGACTACCGTAGTCAAAAGATTACAGGCGCCATTTTCTCGCTCTGCGTGATTGTTATGGACTGCCTGTTCTACTTTGACAAGAACGCCTTCATCAGCTACAATACCGATGGAGGCCTCTTGCTCGCCTTTGCCAGCTTGTTCTTCTTTGGACTGCTGTATGTGGTCCGTAGCGACGATCGTCCTGCAAAATTTGCGAACTTGCTATTCAGCGCACTCATGTTGGCAGCCTTCATCGGCATCGCCTACTGGGAACGTCCGACCCTCTTGGTCGCCTCTGAATTTACGGCAGCTCAAATTGCAGAACAAAATGCAAGGTACCAAGATTACATTTCGTCCTTCCAAGAAGGCAAGGGCGGCAAATGGAAAGCGGCACCGCGTTCTACGGCAAGAAAAGGAACTGTTGTTGACATGCCTAGCGAAGACAGACCGCAGTTGTCTGAATCGGCCAAACCTCGCCTAGCCCGCTATATCGAGGAATCCGAAAAAGTCATCGCCCGCATGCAGGCTGTTATGGAAGCCATTGACTCTTACGAGCCAATTCCGCCAAACATCAGCGACGCGGAGCGTGAACAGCGCGGTAGCCAAGCACTCGCCATTAACAATAACGCAACAGCCATCAACAAGAGAGCTTTAGGCCTCTTCCACCCGCACGAATCTACCGAAGCTCACACCGAGCTCATTCAGGCCAGCGAAAGTCTGCGTCTTGCAGCCTACTCACTGTACACCTATTCGCTGCAAGAAGACCCCGAAGAACAGATGACTCAATACAAGCAATCCCGTAACCAGATTGCTCAAACTAAAATTTGTCTGGAACGGTTCCGCATCGACATCCAGAATCTCCTTTCAAACAATCAACCACAACTAGAAGAACAATAGGTTAAATCTATGATTCGTAACGTAGCGATCATGGGCGCCACTGGCGCAGTAGGTCAAGAACTCCTCAAAATCCTCGAACAGCGCAACTTCCCGCTCTCGAATTTGAAGCTCCTCGCTTCGGAACGCAGCGTCGGTCGCGAATACGATTTCAAGGGTGAAAAGCTCAAGGTCGAACTGACCTGCCCCGAAGCATTCAAGGGTGTTGACCTGGTTCTTTCCTCTGCAGGCGCAAGTGTTTCCAAGGAATTTGCTCCGATTGCAGTTGATGCTGGCGCCGTCGTCGTCGACAACACAAGCTTCTTCCGCATGGACCCGAACGTTCCGCTCGTCGTCCCGGAAGTGAACCCGGAAGATATCAAGCTCCACAAGGGCATCATCGCTAACCCGAACTGCACGACCATCATGATGGTTGTCGCCTTGAAGCCGCTCAACGCCATCTCCAAGATCAAGCGCGTCCACGTGGCAACCTACCAGAGCGCCAGCGGTGCCGGTGCAACGGGTATGGCAGAACTCAAGCAGCAGTACCAGGAAATCGTCGAAGGCAAGCCAGTCACCGTGAAGAAGTTCGCACACCAGCTCGCCTACAACCTCATCCCGCACATCGATGTCTTCACCGACAACGACTACACCAAGGAAGAGATGAAGATGTTCAACGAAACCCGCAAGATCATGCACTCCGACGTCGCATGCTCCGCTACCTGCGTGCGCGTTTCCGCTCTCCGCTGCCACTCCGAAGCCCTCTGGATCGAAACCGAAAAGCCGATTAGCGTCGAAGAAGCCCGCAAGGCTATCGCCGCCGGCGAAGGCCTCACCTTGTTCGACGATCCGGCAAACAACGGCTACCCGATGCCGCTTGACCTCATGGGCAAGGATGACGTCTATGTCGGCCGTATCCGCAAGGATTTGGCCAACGAAAACGGCCTCAACTTCTGGCTCGTCGGTGACCAGATCCGCAAGGGTGCCGCCCTCAACGCCGTGCAGATTGCAGAGCGTCTCTAAGCCAAAAGTTACATCAACCAAGGCAAAAACAAAAGCTTTGTCGCACAAGAAACGCTTTTTCAAAGCTCCCCCAACGCTCCCCCAAAGGGAGCGTTTCTTTGTATGAGAAGCTTTTCTTTACACAAAAAAAAATCGTCCCCTTTTCAGAGGGCGATTTTCATATGCGCAAACGAGCCGTACGGCGATTAAACACCAAGTTGGTCAGGATTCAGACACTTGAGTTCATCAAGTACGAACAAACCGTCCTTGCGAATTAACTTATCATCAAACCATATTTCGCCGCCACCGTATTCCGGGCGCATGATGAGCACCAAGTCCCAGTGGATGGCGCTCTGGTTGCCGTTGTAGGCATCCTCGTAGCACATGCCCGGCGTAAAGTGGATGGAGCCCGCAATCTTTTCGTCGAACAAGATGTCGCACATCGGAGAATTCACGAACGGGTTGAAACCGAGGGCGAATTCGCCCACGTAGCGAGCGCCTTCGTCGGTATCGAAGATGGCGTTCAGCTGCTTGTTGTCGCCCGTCTCGCAGGTGGCCTCGACAATTTTACCCTTCTTGAACACGAGACGGATTCCGCTGAATTGCTTGCCTTCGTAGAGCGTCGGGGTGTTGTAGTGAATCACGCCTTCGATGCTCCCCTGCACCGGAGCCGTATAGACTTCGCCGTCGGGGATGTTCATGTTGCCGCAGCACGGCACGGCAGGAATGTCCTTGATGCTGAACGTGATGTCGGTGTCGTTTGCCACCAGGCGGACCTTGTCGGTCTTGTTCATAAGGTCAATGAGGTTCTGTGCGGCCTTCGCCATCTTGGGGTAATCGGCGAGGCAAGCCTTGAAGTAGAAGTCTTCGAAAGCTTCGGTGCTCATCTTGGCGCCCTGGGCCATGGAGGGGTTCGGCCAGCGGAGCACGCACCATTTGGTCTTGTTCACGCGGTAATCGAGCGTTTCCTTCATCATCTTCCTGTGCAAGAGCATCTTGGCGTCGTCAATATCACAGCATTCCATGGCATTGTCGGCACCGCGGATGGCGATGTAGGCCTGCATCTGCTTCATCTCGGCCAAGGCGAGGTCGGCGGAAAGTTTCATCTGCGCTTCGGAGGCGGACTTGATAACCTGGCGGCGGACCCGGCTGTTGGAATTGTGCACGAAGGCGTTGCCGCCCACTTTTTCCACCGCCTTGATGAGTTCCGTGGAAACTTCGTCCGGGGTGTCGGTCGTTTCAATGAGGATATTTTCGCCTGCCTTGAGGCGAATGGCGTTGTTAATCAGGTTTTCAGCAAGTTGTGTTACACGTGGATCGGTCATGATTAGTAAGCAGTGGTTAGTGGTTGGTAAGCAGTGGTTAGTGGTTAAGTTTGACGAGAGAACGGCCTTCGGCCTACAGACGAAAAACGAGAGAGGTCGGCGCTACGCGCCCTTGAAATTAAATGATGGCACTTTCGTGCGATTCTTTATGTGAAAAATACAAAAAGTCGATAGCACAAGACCACCGACTTGATGTACATATCGACAAAAGTGCGATATTTTATTCCGTGAACGTAAATGGAATGATTACGGTTGTATTGCCCGACTTCACCTTGCTAAAGGTCCAACGGCCTACAGAGCGCATGATTTCTTCATCAAAAGCGCTGTAACCCGTCGTAGAAGAGACAATTTCAATACGGATTATTTCGCCACCCGGAGCAATCGTAAATCGCAAAGTCACCTTACCTTGGAATCCTGGATTCTTTTTGAGGTGCTTATTATAGACATGACGAAGTCCCGGAGTACGATTACGAACAACCTTCATAATTTCTACGGCAGAACGAGAAGTATTACCCGGTCCAAAATCGATGTCACGCTCCGAAGGAGTTTTCATATGCCCCTTCATGGCCTTTGTGGAAATCTTCCCAGCCGAGCCACCGAACATATCATCGAACAAGCCGCCAATACCGCCGCTACCGCCTTCCGCACCCCCCGCATTAAAGCCCCCATCCGCTTTACCACGACGTTCACCGAGATGAGTCTTTCCTGTCACCTGGAGCCCATTCGTAGCCTTGAGAACTTTGTCTATATCCTTTGCGAACGTTTGCTTCATGAGGTCATAAACACCAGCGCTCGCATTCTTTGTTTGCGAGGCAAGCATATGAATCACGCTGCGAGACAATTCCGCCTTCGGGTTCCCTCTTCCCTTGGGTTTACCGCCTCCGCCCATTCTTTTACGTTTCGTATCATCTACTTTATGTTTTTGCTTTGCTTTTTCTTCGATTTTCTTTTCCTCCTTTTTCTCGGTGACATTCAACGTGGCGATCAATTTCTCGTCATCCGTTTTTTCGAAGAAAATATCTTCCGTAAGGGCTTCATATGTCGTTGCCCAGAAGCACAGCAACAACGCGACAACAAAGCTGGTGCTAGCAATAGCTCCCATCTTTTTGTCGGAATCCGGCATAAGCGAAGCGACGAACGCCTCAACTTCTTTTTTTGTTTTTTCTTGATTTGTTTTCATGATTTTATCCTCCATCCCTATCGGGGATTTTTTTGTTATTGGGGTTTTACGTTTTGGAAATTTTTGACAATAGGGGAACACAAGCTCCATAGGGAACTTTTCGATTAAGGAAGCAAGATTTCAGCAGAAACTACGCGAAAACAGGACTTGCCGAGCAAGCCTATAAAAAAGATTCTAAAAAAAATATTTGAAATATTGCCTGTGTTTCAGGCACACCCACGCACGTTATTCAGAAGTTCGTTCTGCGGTCGCTCCTTAATTCGACGCTAGAGCGAATTCATCTCCCATTCAATTTTAAAATATAAAGAAGGCTTAAATTAAATCGGCAAAAGTCAGTAAACAATTTTTCATAGATAAAATTGTAAAGTTCACACTCTCGCGTAGAGTCCTTATGTTTACTGGGCTTGCGGCAATTTCGTCATACTATTTTTTTCGTTTCAAATTTACAAAAATACATTCCAAGTTAGATGAAAAATCCCCCTCTTTTTTAGAGGAGCTAAACCAAGAGCAAAGCTCTTATGTATATTTATCGCATTATGAAGCTTTTACAAACACCTCCCGATTTAAATAAGATTGCGCGCCCGAACTGGATCGAAATCAATTTAGACGCTCTTTGCAACAACATCAAGTTTATCAGAAGCCAGATTCCCGCCAATACGAAAATCTTACTCCCGGTAAAAGCAGACTCCTACGGCCACGGCAGCCTCGCCTGCTCATTTGCAGCCAAGTTCGGCGGTGCCGATTATCTTGGCGTCGCTCACATTAGCGAAGGCATGCTGCTTCGCCAATACGGCATGGACCTGCCCATCTTGGTGCTCGGGCCCTGCACGCCCTCGGACTTTGCCTACTTTGTAGAATTCCAGCTGACCGCAGCCATTACGGACCTCCGCACCGCCATGGCGTTTGACCAGTTCCTTAGCGAAACAGGTACCACCTGCAAAGCACACCTGAAGATTGATACCGGCATGAACCGCTACGGTTTTAACGCCGAGGACTTCACCAACATCCGTGCAGCGCTCAGCCTCAAAAGCCTCAAGTTCGAAGGTATGTTCACGCATCTCGCTACAGCCGACATGCCTGGGAACCCGAAGACCGAAATTCAAATTCAACGTTTTACCCGCCTGGTTGACGTTCTAGAAGCAGAAGGCCTGCGCCCCGAGATTTGTCACTGCAGCAGTTCCGCAGGAACCCTCACGCACCCCGAAAGTCACTTTGACATGGTCCGTCCTGGACTCGCCCTCTACGGCTACAACCCAATGGGCGCAACACCCGCACCTTGGCCAATCAAGCCCGTAATGAAGATAAAGTCAACCATTCGTCACATTCACGAAGTTCGTCCCGGCGAAACCGTGAGCTACGGCGGCTACTGGATGGCACAACAACCCACGCGTATCGCAACCATCGCCATTGGGTATGGAGATGGTTACCTCCGAGGGGAATACAACAAGGGGTTCGTGATGATTCGCGGGCAACTTTGTCCGATTCTCGGTCGTGTTTGCATGGACGCGACGATGGTCGACGTAAGCCACATTCCAGATGTTCAGGTCGGAGAAACGGTAGATGTAGTGAACGGCGAACTTGAATTTCGCATTTCTATGGAAAGCGTTGCCGACGACCACCACACTATTCCGTACGAACTCACAAGCCGCGTAGCCCGCCGCCTGTACCGCAAGTATTTCTGGAAGAATCGCCTAGTCCGCTGGGATTACCTCAAGCAGGAATTCGGGGTACAAGATTACAAGGAATACCCGCTTAGATAGCAAACAAACTATCAATCTCTATAGAGATTGTGGTCCAAAATATATTGATAAACGCTTGGTTCCAAGCCCTGCGGACATTCATGGAAATCATTAAACAATGATTTCCGTATGTTTGTACTTGAATAAACTCCAGTAAAGCCTTCTTCGGGGCCAAGCCACAAAAGCGGGGCATAGCCCTTTGCCTTGTGTTCGTCCATATCGGGTTTATCATAACCGTTGCGCGCAAAAACAATCAATTCTATATCGCGCAAAAGCAAATGGCCGTTATAGTTTGTCCCAAAAAAGTTCATCGGATCGCGCCAATGCGGGATATTGCCATAACTGTCGGCCCCAACAAGCAAGCGAAAATTAATTTCGGGAAATTTTTCTTTTAATCCCGTAAGGAATACGTAGGAACCGCGAAATTCACCCTGTTCAATTTCAAGATCCGAGAGCACCATGCGCTTATCGCCCGAAAAAGCAAGCTCCAGCATGGCAAAACGATCTTCGGGGCTTGCGTTCAAGGTTTTATCCCAACGATCGGGACTCGGCATAAACCAAACTTCGTCACAAAATCCATGATCTAAACAAATTTTAGCAACCCTTACATGGTCCTTGTGAACAGGATCAAAGGCACCGCCCATAACGGCCACGTTCTTTTTACTAGAACACATAAGCCACAAAACCGATATTGAATTGCAAACGGCTTCCCGAGACATTCTTGTCTAAGAACGGATCATAATGATCCAAGACCCAGCGATAGCTGACTTCCGCAAAGAGCAACGTTTTTGCAAACATGTGTACAATGGAGCCAAAGCCGGCTCCCCACTCGTTCCAAGAAACATCGCCCAAATCGCTCAGTTCCTTCGCTCTAGAATAGTTGCCCGTAGCATAAAGAATTCCCAACAAATGAAGGCCCAGTTCCACATCAAAATCAGAATGTTCAACCTTATAGTCTTCACCATCGCCCGTATCTTCTTCAAAATCAAACATACCGTAGCCAACGCGGATAAAGCCATAGCCCGGGTACCAGGCGCCAATCATCGGTTCAATTTGGCGAAGTCCCAAACCGCGTTCCGTCCCAACACCCGTACCAGAGCCAAAACCAAGCGCGGCACCTAAAAATACAGGCACTCGCGGGCCAACCGCTTCGGAGCTAGCCGCAGCATCGGCTTGAGCAAAAACATTTCCAAGTCCAAGAGACAAGGCAAAAACTAACGCAAGTAGTATTTTTTGACATTTCATATTAAAGTACCAAGATTAAGGCTATTCCCAAACTCAACAGAGCGTTCAGCAAAGAATCCACCTTTGACAGCATATAAATTTTTTTGGAAACCTCGCCCACACGCAAAACACGAATGAGCATAGAATCAGAACAATATAGAGAAAAAACCAGCTTAACCGCCACCACAGCGGTAACCCAAAAAGCGAGCCCAGACAAATAAGTGAGTCCAACAAATACTAACGAAAGAATCAAAGACAACAGCAAATTGGAACGACGAAGGCTAGCTTCTCCAGCGTCATTTTCTACAGCCATTTTTTTGAACTCATCCGTTTTTTCGCAGACTTTACTGTAATTTTCAGCAAACTCAGCGATATTATAACCCATAAAAACAATAGCCGCAACCAAAGTTATTTTTAAAGCCACATCCATAATCAATCTCTCGCATTCAAAATTCGCAAATAACTCGCATAGCGGGCTTTGCTCAACTTGCCGTTTTCTACAGCGGTGCGCACCGCACAACCAGGTTCCTTCAAATGCAAGCAGTTACTGTACTTGCAAGTAAACAAGTCACCTTCAAAAAAGCCCGGGAAAATTTTTGCAAGCGTTTCGCCTTCCATGTCCATAAGGCCAATGCTGCGAATCCCCGGCGTGTCAATTACGAAGCCGCCCTTCGGGAAGTCGTTCAAAGGCAAATCAAACAAACTTGAAGACGTGGTGGTATGGCGACCCTTGCCATCGCGTTCACGCACCTCGCCAGTCGCAAGTTCAGCATCGGGCACGAGCGCGTTAATAAGCGTTGATTTGCCAACGCCACTCTGTCCGCTAAATACAGACGCCCTGCCATCGAGTTCCTTGCGAAGTTCCTCAAGACCGGAGCCGCTCTTGACGCTCACCGGGATAACCTTGTCGGCGATACTCATAAAGTCCTTGATGTCTTCAGAGAGAGCGGCCATCGGATTCTCCGAACTTCCCAGCAGGTCCATTTTCGTCAGCACCAATACAAACGGGAGGTCGTTGAGGTTCGCCGCAAGCAAAAAACGGTCCATGAAACCGTAGTTAAATTCGGGCTGCGTCACGCTAGCCACAATGACCACCTGGTCAATGTTTGCCGCAAGCGTTTGCTGTTTGTAAAAGCTATCTCGCGGTCCAGGGCGTTTGAGTTCGGACTTTCGCGGAAGCACTCGCGCCACACAGTACTTTTGCGAGCCCACGCCATCGCCAGAATCATCGTCGTCATTCACGAGTCCTAGCAGTACGCGGTCGCCCACCGCCGGGAATTCGCCAAGCGTCTTGGAAGTCGTTGCGCGGTACATGGCGGTCACGGTTTCAGACGAAAGGGAATTGGAGCCATCAAGGCGGACTTCGCAGGTACGGCGGTGCACTTCGAGCACCAAGCCTTCTACACAATTTTCTTCGCCAATGTTTTCAATGGGATCCTTGACGCGTTTGATTTTCGCCTTTTTGCACTCACGACTAAAGCGCACCTTTGTTGGGCGCTCGTCCACCACCCCCGATTCCAGTTCACGCATCACGTCTATGCGACGAGTGCGGTGATCTCTTCGGGTTGGGCGAACGCTTCGAAGCGAAGCCTCGTCAAGCGAGGTTTCGTCATCAAGCTCTTCGTCAAAGGAATTATTGTGCATCTAATTCGCAATTTAGAAACTTTCATAAATTATGAAGGGCGAGTCCTTTCAGACCCGCCCTATTTATGTGTGTATATTAGAAAATCAACTACACGCTACAAAACGCCTTTCAAGTTAACGAAGGCGCATCAGGTAAACCTTATGACCGTAACGCAGAACATACACGCCGGCATTCAGCGAAGCAACATCAAAACGAGCGCCACGCCCCATGCGCACAACATTTCCCTGTACATCGGCCAGCAAATAATTAGTCTCTTTGTTGAACTGCACTCCGCCTTCACGGGAAAAACGCAAAAGAATCGGCGAAGCGTTTTTCGCTCCCGCAACAGAGTGCAAAGTCAAGGTGTCTGCACTTGAACTGGAATCCACAATATCGCTCACGCGCTTCAGCTGGATTTTCTGGTTATCGGTGCCAGAACGCGTCCAGGCAATCAGCGGCATGCCCTCATTCTTTGAAATATTCAAGATATCACCTACAAAATCCGAATCAAAATCGGCATAGAGATAATAGCCCTTCGCTTCGGATGCGTTTTCGATGCGTAGTTCGCAAGGGGTAACGGCTGTACGCACAGTATCGAGCAAGTTGAGCCCTGCTATGCAGAGGTTCTTGCCCGTGGCGACGTTTGTGAGTGAGTAATAACGGCGGTTCTTTTCACTTGGTACCAACGTCCAAAGCTGCGCATCGCCGCCATCAGCCTTGCGTTGCACCACAACCCCATCCTCGTCGGTAAGCGCAAGGTTACTGTGTGAAGCCGTAAGCGTATAGATACCAGCCATAACAGGCGCATTGTTCACCTTGTCTGGCCCCGTCGATGTACGCTTAATTTGTACAATATTTGCATTTTCATCGTAATACAAGTAATCCACATTCACGGAACGGCGGTATGTCCAGCCACCATCACTATTGGCGCCATGGTAAATAAAATACCAATGCCCCAAGTAACGCACAATCGCTTGGTGATTCGTCTCGGAATTATCGAGTTTTGTATTGATGACACCCTTGGCGGTCCAAGGGCCCGCAGCGCTATTGCTCACCGAGTAATTTGTAGTAGAAGGGTACCCCGAAGCATAGCTAAAGTAATATTGACCACGGAACTTGTGAATCCACGGAGCCTCAAAAAAAGCCTTTTCGTTCACAACTTCAGGCTTGCCCGCAAGTTCAATCATGCTGTCTTTCAATTTCACACGACGGCAAGCATTCCAACTGCCCCAATACATCCAAATATCATCACCATCAAAGAATATAGCAGGGTCAATATTTAACGCCACATCGTTCTCGGTAAGGTCCGTAATCAAGGGGGCTCCAATGGCATCAACCCAAGGGCCGCTCGGGTGATCGGCCACAGCGACACCTATCGCAAAGCCCTCGTCTTGCTTGATACTTGCATGATGAACGGCCACGTACCAATAAAATTTTCCATTATGGAACTCACAATGGCCAGCAAAAGCGCTGGCATTGGCCCACTTGAACGTACCCACGCTCAAAACGGCTCCGTAATCGTGATAGTTCACCATATCGTCCGTCACAAAAACATGCCAATCGTTCATCACAAAGGCCTTGTTATTGTTTCCAGCCGGCCCTTGTTCATCGTGCCCCGTAAAGATGAATAAGCTATCGTTATAAACCATAGCCGCGGCATCCGCCGTGTAAAGTTCCGTCGTAATCGGATTCGCAGCAAATACGACAGCGGCAGTCAATAAAAGACCCAAACACAACCTTTTCATATGGACCACTAATGTTGCAGCAGCCAAACGCTACTTTTGTAGCACCTTCACAAAGTTTCGTCCCTGCGGCAAATTCAAAAGTTCAAGTTCGCCTTCAAAGCGTCCCGTCTGCGAACGCACCACCTGACCAAGCGAATTCAAAACGAACACCGAGTAATTGCCGGGTTTATTAAATCGCACTGTAAAACCACGCGGAGTTTTGTAAACAAAGTAGTTCTTCGCGAGCGAGGCTGCATTTACCGCACCAATCGCCGTTGCGCTAGATTCGGGCGTCACGGCAGAACTTGTTACAACCTCCGCCGAAGAACTGTTCAAATTTGGCATCGCTGAAGAACTTGAAACCGCAGCCGCCGGGTCCGCAAACTTTACGTTGCCTACGGCAAGTTCGTTGGAATTACCCGATACCGTGAGGAACACATCCTGCAAGCCCTTCAACGGAACAGCTCCTGTACATTCCACTTCGGACCAGCCGTTTGCCGCATTTTCACCGTTAGACTTTGCAGAACTCAAATCACATTCGTAGGTAACGCTTCCGTTCTTGCTTCCCGTGCGAATGCTGAGCTTACCGCCAGAAGCGTTCTTTACCTGCACCGAGACTTTTGTACCAACGAGGCTATCCGCAATGACGTTTTCAAAGAGCGCCCAGCCTCCATCCTTCATGACGAGTTCATCATTTTCGTTCAAGTGCACCTTGATGCCGTTGTCAAAGCCATTACCCGGCAAAGTATCACGTACAATGCGAAGAAAATCAATACGGTCCAATTCCGAGAATTCATTATTGGGAATAGGCCTAATG
Source organism: Fibrobacter sp. (assembly GCA_024398845.1). Classification (GTDB taxonomy): domain Bacteria; phylum Fibrobacterota; class Fibrobacteria; order Fibrobacterales; family Fibrobacteraceae; genus Fibrobacter. The sequence goes on from JAKSIM010000026.1 coordinate 20,427, forward strand.
TCAATGAAGTTACCGCCTCGCTTCAAGGTAGCAGGAATCATAACCACGGACTTTTCGGGGAATGTCCCCCATGCACCCGTAGGCGGCAAGTTCACCACTTGTTCTTTGCCGTTCACAGAAACACCATGGGTCGCAGCACCGGTACCGCCATTGGCATAACGGTAACGCAGCAAGTATTCGCCCGCCTGAGGAATGTTCATAGGCAAATGAATCTTGGAACCTGCGGTGTTAATGTAGGCAACATATTCTCCGTTAGAGGCGCCATCCGTATAGGTATAAGCAAGGTCTCCCGATACAGCGCGGGTCATAACGCCATGTTCCGCTTCGGCGCTCAGGTAGCGGCCCAAAAAGGGCTGTCCCATTTCGGGCCAGTTGTCGTCGGTGAACACGACATCGCGAATATGGATGTGGTTGTACTTGTCACCCGTCAAATCGTAATAGTGATGGACAAAGCGAATGCGGTTCAAGTCCTTAAAAGCCTCGCCACCGCCAGGCCCCACATAACGGCTGTAACGTTCCATCAAAATGGTTCCGCCCCCCTTGTTCAGTTCCTTGCCGCTGCGATCCACGTAGGTTCCGTTCACCTTATCGGCGCGGCCCATGGCGGTCTTGTAAGTCGTCTGTTCGATTTCGTTACCTTGTTTGCAGCAAACGTCCCATGCCGTGAACAAGAAATACTGCCCCCCGTGTTCAATGAGGCTCGGGCCTTCAATTCCCGAACCATTGCGAGTAGCAATCATATAGTTAGTCTTGTCGTCGGAAGCCTGCTTGCCCGTCTTGGAATCCAGTTTAACAAGGCGAATGCCGCCCGCATTCCAAGAACCGAACGTCATCCAGTAATCACCTTCCTTGGTTTTCACCACGTCGGCGTCAATGGCGTTGTAGTTATTGCTGTTGGTGGTACGGACAATTTCACCCTTATCGGTCCAGCCTGCAGAAGGGTTAGAAAAACTCATGCCAAAGTTAGTCGCGAGGCCAATCGCGGACGTTCTCTTGCCAAAAACAGAGCCGCAATAGAAAATGCCGTACTGGTCATCCATCTGAAAAATATCCGGAGCCCAAATGCCGTCGTGCTTGCCACCTACAGCCTGATGTAGCCACTTATCCCAACCAGAAGAATTGCTGAGCGCCTTCCCCTTAGAGGTCCATTTTACCATGTCTTCCGAAGTCCACATAGACAAATCATTATTCGTGGACATAAGGATATAGCCATCCTCCGTACGCATCATGGTAGGGTCATGCCCTTGCTGGCGAACATCCTTCGCGTACCAATCCGCAGCGAACGCGTTTTGCACACTAAAAAGCACCAACATAAACAGCGCTAATTTCGACAGCGCTGACTTCAACACAGAATTTTTTCCCATGATACCAATCCCTTTTAACGCCCCACGTGAGGCTCTTGTTTTAATATAACCATTAGATTATCAAAACACAACCCAGTTTCAACAATAAAAGTCTACATTTCGTTGATTATTTGTCAACATTCGCAAATTCCATCAACTTTTATAAAAAATAAAAGTCCTCATTACGAACATAAAACAGGCACGCCGTCAAAAGTGTACCAAGTGTATTACTTTTCGGAATTCTTCTCGGACTCTTTTTCGAGTTCGTCTTCACTCACCGGACGATTTTGCCGGATGGATTCCATCAAAAAATGGATGGCCTTGAGGCGCCCGTTGCACTTTTCAATGCAATTGTCGTAAAAGCCCTTTGTTTTCCAGTCGCCCTCGGGAATATGTTCCGCGGCATACAAAAAATGTTCCACGCAAATAGAAAGCTGGTCCGCTTCCTTGCGCAGGTCTTCGAGGTTACTTTTCGTGAAAAACGGCATGACCCAAATATAGCAATATTGTTTTTTTTCTACATTCTCAGCATGAGTTTTGCAACGCTTTTCAAGATGAGCCGCCCCGTAAACATCGTCATTGCCATAGTGACTCTTGTTATCGGATATTTTTTACTCGGCGAACTTCCCTACGCAAGTAACGGGATCAAGACGCCCGAACTTATTCTTCAGGCCCTCGGATTCGCCGCAGCCATTGCTTTTGCGAATATCCAAAATGACATTCTGGACTTGGAAAGCGACAAAATGAACCGCCCCAGCCGCCCTCTCGTTTGCGGCAAAGCGAGCGTCAAAGCAGCAAAAATCACCAGCATCATCCTTGCTATTTTAACAATCGCCAGCGGCACCGCAGGTGGGCTTCTCGCCTATACCGCCATTCCTGTGATTTTCTTTATCGCGCTAGCTTTACTTTTAATTGCGTACAACATAAAACTCAAACACCTTCCCCTCCTCAAAAACATGACGGTCGCTTTTTTGTGCACGACGCCATTGATTTTGTGCCTCGTCCACCCCACGGGTCCAATCGAAAGCGACGATGAATCCCTAGAATTCATGACCAAGTTCGCCTTTTTGTTCCCCGCCATGCTTTTTGCATTCTTGCTCACCACAGCACGCGAAATTTACAAGGACCTTGAAGACGAAATTGGCGACCTCAAGGCGGGCATTATGACGTTTCCGCTCATCGCGGGGCCCGAGACAGCGCGACGTCTCGCCGGAGCAATACTCATTTTCACATGGATAAGCCTTCCCATGCCCGTAATGCAGGGAACGTACCCCACGCTTTTTGTGATCCTCACGGCAGCAACCCTTACGCCGTCATTCATCTACATTATTGTGCAGGCACACAAAAAAAACTACCGAAAATCCCAAGCAGTCACCAAGCTTGCGATGTTTCTCGGGCTCATTTCCCTCGTTGTTTCGGCAGCTATTTAGCAAGGTTAAAAAACAATTTTTACGCAAAAAGGCTCCCGATTACTCGGGAACCTTATTTCTTTTAAACTGCGAAATAAAATTCGTCAATTTTCGGCATTAGACATTTCAACCTGCTCACGATCCAAGGTATGCACCAAGTACTCCTTGAAATCGCGATCAATCGTCACGCCGTCAAAGTCTTCCACGTCATTTGCAAAGATTTCAAACGCCGACGGGTTGTCAATCCAACCATGAATGTCGTACGCCGTAAACTTCATCGAATTGTCGCCGGGCTGTTGCGCTACGTATTCGAGCTTCGATTTTGCGACCCACCCCTGACCGCAACTACCCTTGACGAGTACTTCCGTATCAGCATTTTTAACAATGAGTAACTCATCATTAAAACCGGCCGTGCAAACAACCTTACCACCACCCCTTTCCGATGTTATGTCAATGTCGCCAAGTTTGGATTTGACCTTATTGGCAGCAAACGAGCAAGTCACCAGCAAAGCAATGGTGGCAACCATTAATTTATGTGCGAGTTTCATAGTGTACCTCCATGTTAAGTGTTTTGCGTTAAGAACAAAATACCAAGCACACTACAAGCAAAACCAATTTTTTGTTTACATTCACTATTCCAAATTACAAGAAAAAAGTCATGACAAAGCCATGACTTTTTCTAGATAAACCTTATTGATTTTTTACACTTGATCAAAGGTCCACTTGACATGCTCATCCAAGAATTCATGAGCATCAAATACAAGTCCAAAGTGATCCTTGATTTTTTGAACGTCAAAGAGCATCGGATCATCGCCCCAGCCCATATCGGTTTCCACAATCTTGGTTCTGCAACCAGGCTTGAGGGCAATCATCTTTTCGGCAATCTCTTTCCAGCTAATCCACACAGATCCAAGACCCAAGTAGATTTCTTCATTCTTGTCGCTCTCTAACAAACTAACATAAAGTTTAGCCTGTTGGCTAGCGTGAATAAACTGCGTACCATCATTGCGAATGATATTGATATCGCGGTTTTCTTTAACGGCGCGGGCCATTTCAAAAAATCGACGGTCCGGCTGACTGCAACCATCGGAGAAAGCAGGATTACCAAAGGTATAACCCGGACGAATAATGTTACGCGCCATAGTGACTTCGGGGAAATTAGTCCCATAGCCATGACGGAAACCAAGTACATAAGCTTCACCGGCAGCCTTCGTTGCCCCATACAGGTCCATCGGCAGGTTGCTGGTAACTTCGCGCATCACCGGGCGCATGCGCCCCATGGCGGCAGTGCTACTCGTCTGGATGAACTTTTTGCAACCGGCCTTGGCTGCCATTTCAAGCAAAGTAATGGTGGCTCGAGTATCGTTCATGAGCATGGCCGTAGGAGTTTCACCCCAACCAAGAGCAATATGAATGCAAGCGTCGCAACCAACCAAGCCCTCACCCATTTTATCGAAGTCCGTGAGAGACGCTTCTACAAAGCTTACCTTGGGCTGCGCGCGAAGCGAAGGAACCTTATTCGGGTGGCGCGTGGCAATAACGACGTCATGCCCCTTCTCGAGCAAAGCCTTGACCACGTAGTGACCAATAAAACCTGTACCGCCGGTAATGAAAACTCGCATAAACACCTCGTTGTTGCTTATACACGAAATATACTATTTTTCTGCTTTACTTGGCCAAAATCGCCCCTCTTTATTACTACATTATCCCACGTAAGGTTTTTTCAAGAGGTTTAACATGTCTCGTTTACGTGTATTGGTTTTGATGGGTGGTCCGTCCACCGAACATGACGTTTCTGTAGTGAGTGGCACCGGCGTTGTTCGCGCCATGAATCCAGAACGCTACAACATCCACCCGGTTTTAATTGACAAGGATGGCACCTGGCATTGGTCGGCTCGCGAACTGAGCCCCTACCAGAAGGACAACTTTAGCGTCAACTATTTTCGCAGTCTCGAAGGTAGCGCCGCCTGCACCAAGAAGTCCCCGGCCCTTTCGGACCTGCCCGCCGCCGACATCGCATTCCTCGCCCTCCACGGCAAGTGGGGCGAAGATGGCCACATTCAAGCTTTGCTCGAAAACTGGAACATTCCGTACACGGGTTGCGGCCTCCTCGCGAGCGCCCTCGCCATGGACAAGATTAAGTCCAAGGAAATTTACCGCGCAAACGGAATCCCGACGCCCGCTTACCGCGTGATTTGGAAGCACGACTTTACCGGCGATACGCTGGTGAATGTCGCCGACGAACTCGGATTTCCGCTTGTAATCAAGGACCCGCTAGGCGGTTCCTCCATCGGTATCGGCATTGCAAAGGACATGGACGAAGCCGGCAAAATTGCACAGGATTTGTTCAAGGATACAAACCGCCTGCTCTGCGAAAAATTTATTGCCGGTGGCGAAGCAAGCTGCGGCTATATTGAAGGCGAAAAGCCGCTTCCGCCAACCGAAATGCGCATGACAACGCGCGAATACTTTGACTACGAAGCAAAGTACAACGGCGAATGCAAGGAAGTGACTCCGGCAGAATTCGCTCCGGAACTCACCGCCCGCATTCAGGAACTGGTGAAGAACGCCCACTACGCCCTGGGTGGAGCGGGTTACAGCCGCACCGACGTCCGCATCACCAAGGACGGCGAACTGTTCGCCATCGAAACGAACACGCTCCCGGGCATGACTCCGACGTCTCTTTTGCCGCAACAGGCCGCCTGCAACGGCATCACTTATTCCCAGCTCATTGACCTCATCATTGACAAGAGTTTGCTAATCAAGAGGTAAAAAAATGAGCGGCGCGACCGTGCTCATAACTTGGCAAGGAATGGTTGTAGATGGACTTTGATTTGTACGTGGACACATCGCGAAAGGGCATTTCGATGGCCCTAAGCGCACAGGCTGAAGAAACCACCCCGGGAAAAGCGTCGGGAATCGTCCCGTTGTACGAGGAAATCGTGAATCCGGAAGCCCGCGGCGAAACCCTCGGGGGAAGCCTTGACGAACTCCTGAAGCGCGTAGGCGCAACGCTCGACGACGTGAAGCGCGTGATGGTGACCGTTGGCCCAGGGTCCTTTAGCGGACTCCGTACAGGCGTCGCTTTTTGCCAGGGCATTAGCTTTAGCGGCAAGCGAGAGCTTTATGGCGTGACGACTCTTCAAGCATTGGAGTGCTTTGCCGCTAGCGCCGTGAAAACCGCGGTCGTGATTCGCGCACGCAATGGATTCTGGTACCTGCGTTTAGACAGCAAGGAAAGTTTCATTGAAACAGCCGACGTCGTAGCACAGTTAAAGCAAAGCGGAGTCAAGGCCATTGTCGCTGACGAACCCGCCACTGCCGACGAAACTCTCAAGGCTTTGTTTACAGAATTGGGCGCAACCATTACGCTCGATACCGGAAAACCGCTCAACTGCTGGGCGCCTCTCTTCCAGACTGTCAAGCCAAACCTGATTCAAGAAGCCAATTACATTCAGCCCTCATACTTTGAAAAGCTGAAGTAAGCCTCAAAATTCAAGGCGATAGTAGAGGAGCGAGTTACGATGCCAATCCGCGAAATGACAGAAGCTGATTTGCCGCAGGTTCTAGCGCTCCAACGCGAACTCGCCTTTCAGGATTGGAACGAAAAGCAATTTATGGCTGAAATTCGCGCGAACTACGCCCTGTGTGTAGTTTATACGGAAGGTCCAGAAGCAAAGCTCCTTGGTTACGCCATTTTTCACTTGATGGGCCCGGATTCCGAGCTGTTAAGCATCGCGACTACCCCAAGCAAACAGCGCTCAGGCATTGGTTCGGCCCTAATGGCAGCGGGTTTTGCAAAACTAGACTTTCCTTCTGGTGACCAAATGTTCCTGGAGGTTCGCGAAGGCAACGCCAAAGCCCGCGCTTTTTACGAGAAACACGGATTTACGCAATACAACACTCGCAAAAATTATTACGCTGACGGTGAAAACGCCATCTTGTACAAAAGATAAAGGAGATTACTTTGTCTAAAATACTCATGAAAGACAGATTTACCCGAAAGAACCACAAAAAAATTTTTGGTATTCTTGCCATCATTTTTATTCTCTTTGTAATCCTCTTTTACGCAGCCATAACAAAGAGCGGGCACTGGCTTGTGCAAAATGACGAATTCAAACACGCCAAGTGGGCAATAATGCTGGACGGTCAAACTGCAGACCTTGAGCGCAACGATTACGTAGCCACGCTCCTCGCCGAACACAAGGTCGATTCCGTCATGATTCTCGGCCGCCGCATTTTCCGAGAAAAAAGCAATGCCGATTTTTACGCCGAGGATTTCTTAAAGCTCGGAAAATTTGACAAGGAAGTCATTTTTATAGCCCGTCACGATGATCCCTCGACGCTCAGCGAAGCAAACACCGTCATCCCCTGGATCAAACTCCACAAGATAGACACGGTTTTGCTGGTAACGGCCTCTCCCGCGACCTACCGCGCAGTAAGAATATTCAGCAAGCTCACTGGAGACGGCACCGTTTACCTTTCAACAGATATTCATCACCACCAGTATAACGCCGACGCCTGGATTTTTAACCGCGAATCACGTAAAAGCTGGCTTCACGAATGGGCTGCCCTATTCAATTCGTACTTTGACTTGTGGGGCGTCGATACGCTTGAAACCGCGGATTCTACCTACGAATCGAGAATTCGCTCCATGGCCGATGAAGAGACAGACGAACCCATCATTGATCTTCAAAAGTTGCAAGCAAAAAAAGACCCGAAAGAAGAAACGTTAGAGAAAGAGGAAGCCGAACAAGAAGAGTCCCCTAAAGAAGACTCCTCCAAGGAAGAGCCCCTGGCCGCAGATTCTACCAAAAAGGAAGTCAAAGAGGACTCCTCCAAGGTAGAGAAAACAAAAAAATAGAAGTCAAAAGAACTTTAAGGCACCTCTAAAAGCTATACTCGCAAATCAAGGCGAGCGCTGCCGTAAGAGGTGCATTCCAGTTGATAGCCGTTTCGTTACTTGCAAAACTGCAACGCTCGTCGGTGTACGAAAAGCCAGGTAAATCCCCAAGATAATGCGGCATGCGATGCATATCTTGACGGTCACTGTTAATGCCACCCACCAAAAGTCCAGGAATCGGTTCATCAACACCATCGGAATGACTAATGCGATGATGCGGATGCATGGGAGAACTCCATGCGGAACCCGTCACAAAGCTCGTGTCGACCGGATTGCGCCCGTAAATAAAATTTATGAGTTCGACCGCAGTTTCGAGGAACTGGGGATTGCGGGACCAGCGGTAGGCCACAAGTAGGGTTAGCGCGTGATTTGCGATATCGCCGTTACTACCCCAAATAAACTTGCGGATACTGAGGCCATAAGCGTCGGCCTGATGGAGCTTCACGATTTCGGCCGACATACGCTCCAGTTCGGCGCGAGCCGCGTCACCCAAAGCGGAATCTTCCCCATTTTTACAACCGTCACAAGACAAGGCGAGCGCAATCCACCCGAAATTTTGCGTATCGCGCCAACTGAGCCCGAATTCAGCAGGATTCGACCGCATGTCACCAATCAAGCTATTACGAAGGTCCGAAATATTTAAACCCACGGTATTTTCGGCACCATCGCGAAGTTCGCGGTAGAGCATGGCGCGGGCCCAGAAGAACTCGTCTGCGACGTGTTCATCGCCATAGCCTCCGCTGCCTTCGGTATTGTGCGGCCAATCCGCATTCGGGTTCGCCAAAGCCCACTGGTAAGCGCGAAGGCTAGCGTCGAAGCACCGGGCCGCGAATTCCTTGTCGGCAACCTCGCCCGTCTTTAAAAATACCCGGTGCGCCTGGGCCAGCGCCCCTGCAAAATTGAGCGTCGACGTGGTGGATTTTCCCATTACATAACGCTTTTGCATCACGTCGGAATCCTGCGGCATCATAAAGCCGTCCCAATGCCCCGGCGTCACTTTGAAGAACACGCCTCCATCGGCATCTTGCATACGCAAGAAGAATTCCAATTCAAACCGAATTTCATCAAGCAGGCGAACCGGCTGTTCAAAGGACGGTTTAAAATTGTAATCCAGACCAGCGCACATTTCACAGGCAAGCAAAAGAGACCCTACGCTCACGCCGCCATTCACAATGTACTTGCCATAATCACCGGCGTCGTACCAGCCTCCATGAGCATTCCAAAGCCCTTCGCGGTTCATTATCGCATGGAATGCAATGGAATCGTCCAAATGCGCCACGGGCCTCGCCCACTTCCCGGCGAATTCCACCGGTAATTCCACACCCGTTCTTTGATAATAAAAAGATTTGATGTTCGCCTTGAGCTGTTTTAAAAGCCACTCATTTGAAATTTCAAAGAAATTCGAGTTCACGCAAACCGTGCCGGATTCTGCGCACGGACAAAACACCTTGATTTTATATTTACCGGGAGTTTTTAATGCCGAAAAATCACCGTCATAGACAAATTCGTCTGTATAATCACAAAAGGAACGAGGCGTAAGCTCACCTTCAAAAGCAGACGTTCCAGACTCCCCCACTATTACAAAACGAGCGCCCGTAATTTTATCGGGCAAAGCACTATCTACCGTATTTTTGGGGACAGTCAACAAAAAATGTTTAGGTAATTTAGTCCCATAACCTACGTGATTATAACGAATTTTGCATTCTTCCATAACGACCATAGCCATAAAGTAGCTATTTAGCAGTGTTTTAGACAAGAATTCGTCAAAATTTCGTTTACTCTTGAGAACACTCATTTAATACACCTGTCATGGTCCTCCCCTTTTTTCTAAATTTGGAACTATGAAAAAAGCCCTTAAAATCACCGCCATCGTCATAGCGGCTTTAATCGTCCTGATTTTTGCCGCCCTCAAACTCGCCCCAGGATTCGCCAAGGATTACGTAGTTGCGCACTCCGAGGAATTCATTGGACGCAAGGTTGCCATTAACAGCATCAGCCTAGACCCGTTCAGCTTTACAGTGAACGTCGATAGCTTCGCCGTGATGGAGAGCGACGGAACCACCCCGTTTGTGGCTTTTGAAAAATTCCGAATCAACGTAGACCCGCTTAAGATTGTCACCAAGACCGCGGCCGTGAGCGAAATCTACATGAAGGGCCTGTACGTCCACGTGACGCAAAATGGCGACCGCTTTAACTTCAGCGACATCCTTGACTTTTTAGCGAAAGGCGACTCCGCAAAAACGGACTCCATTGCAACAGCCGCAAGTACAACAACCTCAACGGCGGGCGCTACCGCAGCAGCCAAGGCCGACGAGAAAGCAAACGATTCTACGGCCATGGTCAACGCCGCCGAAATCGCCCAGGGCTTACCGGTTAGCATTTCCGTCAAAAACATTTTCTTTGAAAAGGGCAACATCATTTACGAAGACAAAAAAGTCGGTTCCAAAATTCACCTTGAAGATTTCAACATCGGCATCCCGGCCGTTTACCTGAGCAACAAGCAAACCGATGTCGGCGTGAGCTTCAAGTTCGCCGACGGCGGTGACCTGAACGTCAAAGTCTCAGCCAATGCGGCAACTAACGATTTTAATGTAGAAGTAGCACTCGAAAAATTCGCTCTCGCCTGCGGCAAGCCCTACCTGAACGACTTTATTAACTACAAGGACTTTAGCGGAAGCTTGACCACGCACATTCAAGTAGAAGGGAACCTGAACGACGTGCTTTCGAGCAACGTGAAAGGAACTGTAGCCCTCGATAGCATTGTGCTTACCGAAACGAGCGGACAAACCATTGGAGTCTCGCACGTGGGCGTAGGCATTGCGCGCGCAAACCTGAACGAAAATAACTTCCACATTGATTCCGTCATTGTAGACGGAGCCTTTGCGCACTTGGATTTGTACAAGGGCGGAAAGACGAACATTGACGTACTGCTCAAGACCAACAAGCAGGCTTCCGACAGCACGACAACAGAAAGCCCCTCCATAGCCGAGGCCACAGCCGACAGCACAACGGCCACAGCCGATAAAGAAAAGGCCAACGATAAACCAGCTAACGAAAAGCAGGCCCCAAAAATGAAGGCCAAAATCGACAAGCTGTTGGTCCACAACACCACCGTAAGCGCGAACGACCAGACCATCACCAAGCCTTTCCACTACACCGTCAGCGCAATCACCGTCAATGGAACGAATATTAACTTCGACACGCCTTGCACCGTGAACGTTTCGGCTGCATTCCCCGGAGGCGGTAGCATGAGCCTCAAGTACAAAGGCGCCATTAGCGACCTCTCCACCATGGACGCCTACATTAGCGTAAAGAACCTCGCCCTCAAGAACTTCAGCAATTACAGCCACCACTACACGGGCTACCCGCTCGTCGCCGGGACTCTCGCCTTCGCCAGCGAAAACAAAATTTCGAATTTTGATCTCGACAGCAAGAACACCATTGACATCTATAACATCGATGTTGGCGACAAGGATCCCGAATCGGACCCGGAATTCACAGTACCCATGAAGGTCGGCCTCTACATTTTGAAGGACAAGGACGACAAGATTCAGTTCGACGTTCCCGTCAAAGGAAACCTCAAGGATCCAGAATTTTCCGTGCTTAAAATTGTATGGAAGACCGTGATGAACCTCATTGTCAAGGTCGCCCTCTCTCCGTTCAAGATTGTCGGAAACCTTGCCAGTGCGGGCGCGGACGCTGTAGGCCTAGATCTCGGCAAGAATGACGAGGTTTATGTAGACGCCACAAAAGCCACATTTACGAGTGAACAATACGCCAAGGCGAGCAAAATGACCGAGGCTCTCAAAAAGGACCCAAAACTCGCAATGACATTCGTTCAGTACTATAACCCCACCAAGACGGCTAAGGAATATAAGCAGACCAAGCTTAAAACAGAATTCTACAAACAAAGCCAAGGCAAAGCCACGCTCACCGAGCTCGACGAGCGCGCCATCGCCGAGATGAAGGACAGCGAAGAAGGATTCGAGGCTTACGCCAAGGAACACGAGGCCGCCATTGATGTTTCCACCCTTAAAAAGGAACTCGCCGAACTTGCGACCAAGCGCAACCAGGAATTATTGAAGGTTCTGCGACAGCAGGCTGGCGTGACCAAGAAAAACGTCAAGGTCATTACCGCCCCTGCTAAGGAACTTTCGAGCCATCGCGGCAAGCCTATGTACAAAGTAACTATAGACGTACAATAATGTCAGAAGAAAATATTACATCGACACTTTCGACCAAGGTACAAGAGATTGCAAAATCTCCCAAATACCGCGGTGCCATTTTCCAGATTGAAGCAGACGAAAAGGGCTTAGCCCTTGTAGATGTGAAGGAAGCGAGCCTCAAGGTCTATTTGATGATAGACCCGGACTGCGATAAAATTCTTGAAACCAGATTCTTTACATACGGTGGTCCAATTTTCACCGCACTCGCCGACACGTTTTGCAAACAAATTCAGCAAAAAACAATTGACGAAGCTTGCGCGATTACCGCAGTGAGCATCGAGGAATCCCTGCGAGACATTCCGGATGTGCGCGCCATTCCCGAAAGCGCCCCCGAAATTGCACAAATGCAGACGCTCATCAAGCGCATTGCCGAAGTCTACCCCGAAAAGAAGGGAACGGCAATACTCATTCGCGAAAAGATGGAGCGAATCCGTTACCGTACGCAGAGTGCCGAAGGCCGCGCCGAAGCGGACGCCGAATGGAACGCGCTCACCAAAGTACAGAAGATTGAAAAAATCGAGGAATGGCTGCACCAGACGGTCCGCGGGACCCTCCAGGGCGACGGCGGAGACCTCCAAATTCTAGACCTCACCGAAGACAATCGTCTAAAAATCCGCTACCAAGGCGCCTGTGCCGGCTGCGGCAGCGCCATGGGAGGCACGCTCTTCTACATTGAGGACGAACTCAAGAACAACGTGTACTACAACATTATCGTTGAACCCGAGGATCCGCTCGACAACCTCCCGCCGAACCCCGACCTCCCAGGTCTGGACGACAACAACCCGCCCGCGAGCATGTACTAAATTAGCGGTCAGTGGTTGGTGGTTAGTGGAGCCTAGTTCTAAATTTCTATATTATTAAAAAAGCCAAAAAAAGGAAACATCATGTCTGAAGAATTGAACCTCAAGTTTGTAGACCCCGTACCGATGCGCTACGGCGAAAACTCCCACCAGTCCGCAGTATTCTACCGCGACCCGACCTGCACCGAAGCCAGCCTCGCTACGGCAAAGCAACTCTGGGGCAAGGAACTTTCTTTCAACAACATCGTCGATGCAGACGCAGCCCTCGAAATGGCCCGCGAATTCAGTGATTCCAACGCCATTGCCATCATCAAGCACATGAACCCGTGCGGACTCGCTACCGGCGAAACCCTCCGTGAAGCCATGGAAGCCGCCTGGGCAGGTGACCCGGTGTCGGCCTTCGGTTCCGTGATTGCCTCCACCCGCAAGGTGGACCTCAAGACCGCCGAATTCCTCAAGGGCCGTTTTGTGGAAATCCTCCTCGCCCCGGCTTTTGACGACGACGCTCTTGAATTCCTCAAGAACAAGTCCAAGGACATTCGTCTCCTCGAAGTTGGCGAAATCAAGAAGGCCACCACTTGCAAGGTTTACAAGCACGTGATTGGCGGCATGCTCGTACAGGACCGCGATATCGGCACCTGGGAAAAGTTTGAATGCGTCACCAAGGAAAAGTTCCCGAAGAACAAGGAAGACCTCGCCCGCTTCACCTGGCTCGTCACGAAGCATACAAAGTCTAACGCCATCGTGATGTGCTACGAATACAAGCCGGGTTACTTCCAGATTATGGGTCTTGGCCCGGGTCAGCCGAACCGCATTGACTCGAACCTCCGCCTCTGCCAGCCGCGCGTACGCGACAACGTCGCCCGCATGGAAGAAGCCAAGGAATTCTTTGACGCCGAAGGCAAGCTCGTGAACGAAGCCGGCCTCAAGGCTCTCGAAAAGAAGGTCTTTAGCGAAGTCGTGATGGGTTCCGACGCATTCTTCCCGTTCCCGGATAACGTCGAAGCCGCCCATGATGCCGGTGTTCGCTACATTGTGCAGCCCGGTGGCTCCAAAAAAGACGACCTTTCTGTAGAAAAGTGTGATGAATTTGGCATTGCAATGGTATTTACCGGCATGCGTCACTTCCGTCACTAATTTGAGAGTATATTAATATTGATGATTCAAGTGTCCTCAAAAGAAGTCAACCAGAAAGAGAAAGAACTGTATTATGCGGTTCTCTCGTTCTTGAAGACTGTCCGCAAATCCGGCAAAACCACCGATGCCGAGTGGAAGGACTACCAGAAGAAACTTCTGAGCGTAGCCCCGACTCCCGACATGGGCAAGGCTGCCGATATGTGGACTATGGACAATTTGGACCAGTTCGCGCCCGATAACAACCAGCTTCCGCCACTCAACGATATGGACTACATGACGAACATTTCGCCCAAGTTCGCGTCGCAGCTTATGGAAGCTCTTTATTACGGAATGCTCAACTTGACTCAGGCGAACCTGATTTCTGACGAAATCCAGGATGCCGACCCGGATTGCGTATCGACAGCGTCCCTAGAGGAACTGTTGGTGAAACTCTGGATTGGCAACGCCAAGAGCTACAAGAAGATCATTGTGAACTAGTTCACCCTCGCTTATGAACGAACGCGTTAGAGTTATCGGTGGCGGCCTCGCTGGCTGCGAAGCGGCTTTGCAACTGGCAAGTCGCGGTTTTGACGTTCATCTGTATGAAATGCGCCCGAACAAGCAGACGCCCGCCCACAGGGACGGACATTTGGCCCAGCTTGTGTGCAGCAACAGTTTCAAAGCGCTTGGCAAAACGAGCGCTCACGGGCTTTTGAAGAACGAGCTCACGATGCTCGGCAGTTTTTTGCTGGAATGCGCCCGCGAAGCAGCCGTCCCCGCCGGAGACTCTCTCACGGTGAACCGGGACATTTTTAGCGAGCTCGTGGAAACCCGCATTGCGGAGTCCCCGAACATTACGCTCCACCGCGAAGAAGTGACTAGCCTGGAAGGCGACTGCCCTACACTTGTGGCCGCCGGCCCCCTCGCAAGCGACGCACTCGCCGACGACATTTTTAAGCGGCTCGGCAGCGAACGCCTACACTTTTTTGACGCCATCGCGCCCGTCGTTGAAACCGACAGCATTGACTTTGACCATGCGTTTTACATGAACCGCTGGGAAAAAGGCGAAACGGCAGACTTTATCAACTGCCCGCTGGACAAGGAAACGTACACCGAATTTGTCCGCAAGCTCACCGAAGCCGAAGAAGTGGAACCGCGTCCGTTCGAGAAGAACGAGCTTTTTGAAGGCTGCCTCCCGGTCGAAGAACTCGCCCGCCGCGGCTACGAAACGCTCCGCCATGGCCCGATGCGCCCGATTGGCCTTGGTCTCGGGAACAACGGACACCTGTGGTACGCCGTAATCCAGCTGCGCGCCGAAAACAAGCAGAAAACCCTCTACAACATGGTTGGGTTCCAGACGCGCCTCAAGTGGGGCACACAAAAAGAGATTTTCACGATGGTTCCGGCACTCAAGAACGCCCGTTTTGCACGCCTCGGCTGCATGCACCGAAACACGTTCATTGAATCGCCCAAGTTCCTGGACGCGACCCTTCGCCTGCGTCCGGACCTGCCTTGTGCGCAGGGGATTCCGCCCACTTGGTTCGCCGGCCAGATTACCGGCTCCGAGGGCTACACCGAAGCCGTCGCCACCGGTTGGTACGCCGCCTGGAACATGGCACAGACCATTTTGCACGGGCACGCGGACCCACTTCCCGACGGGAGCTGCATCGCCTCGCTCATGAACCGCCTTGTCGAAGAAAACGAGGATTTTCAACCCATGAACTTCAACTTCGGGCTCCTGCCTCACGTAGAGGAACTCAAGAAGAAGAACAAGAAGGAAATTCTCGGAGACGCCGCAGAACGCGCCGTCCGCGAATGGATTGCAGAAAGAAAACTTTAAAAAAATCGTTCACCGGCCCAATTGTCGACCTGACTTCGTCAGTTCGTTCTGGCGTTACCTAAGATATAAAAAAGAGGCCCACAAGGGGCCGGTGATGGGGGTAGCCAGATTGTGAATGCGGCGCGGTACTTGCATTCACCCTGCGGGCTTTTCCCTATCGGGAAAAGCGCAATTGCGCCTTTGCGTTCACTTCGTTCACCGGCCCAATTGTCGACCTGACTTCGTCAGTTCGTTCTGGCGTTACCTAAGATATAAAAAAGAGGCCCACAAGGGGCCTCTTTTTTATATCGGGGTAGCCAGATTCGAACTGACGACATTCTGCTCCCAAAGCAGACGCTCTACCAGGCTGAGCTACACCCCGAGCGACCCAAATATAATAAAAATTTGACGGATTTTACCACTTGCCTTAATTTTATTTCCATATTTTGCGTTTTATTCCAAAAAATTCGCTTTTTGTGCAGTTTGTCACGATGTGATTTTTCCCACACCTCTCCAAACACAAAAGTACGTATATTCTCTACAAAAACAAGGAGATTGTATGGATATGCCAGCGTCTAAACCAGAGGAAGAGGATTACATTCCTCCCTACAAACCGTAAGAAATTCAATCCAAATATACACAAAAGCGGCCCCACTCTGTGGGGTCGTTTTCTGTATGCCTTTTTGCCGGATAAGTTTTATAAAACCTTGAACAGTATTCCACAAATTTCTATTTTTTTGCGCCTGGGTAAGAGGTTTGTTTATGATTTATGTGTTCGTCGTACTTTCAGGTTTGCTAGGCGGTTGCATTGCCCTACTGACAGATACGATATCGAACAAAAAACACGCAAAAAAAATCGCTCAGAGGGACCACGATCTACACGTATACAACGTGCGCATCAAGGCTCTCGCCGCAGAGCGCTTTGCGGCCGACAACCTCGTCCGCGGCATGCAGATTCCGGGAGCCGAAGGCAACATTCGTGCGTTTGGAATGCTTCTCAGCATGCTCGACGCAACCATCATCAATTCCGCCCACCAACTGAGCATTAACGAAACGGATAATTTCAACAAAATTCGCGAATTGATGTTTGCCTACCAGCAGCTAGCCCTGCAATGCACGGAACTCGCCACACAAATCCGTTCCATGCACAAAAATCCATCCACCTGCATGCTCGCCAGTTACTTTCAAAAGAAACTGGTCTCTAACGTAACGCAATGCGTGAACTACCGCAAGCAGTGGAACGCCCTGTTATCCCAGTCAAACTAATATTTAAAAATCGAGCCCGCCAAAAGCAGACTCGATTAACGAAAGTCGCAACCGTGACGCCGTATCGCGACGTATATCGGCGTTTTTTTTTGCTCAGAAGCAAGCAAAACAAAGTTTTGTTCTAGAGTCAAGCGAGACAAGCAACGTTTTTCGTTCGAGATACGAGCGAGACAAAGAACGGCAAAGCGTAGCGTACTAAGGGTACGTAAGCTTTGCCGAGAAGGCTTGCCATTTTTCGCTCTAGTGCCGAGCAAGACAAGAAACGCGACCCGAAGGCGTACAAACGTACGTCGAGAGGTCGCGTGACGCAGTATTGCGATGCGCAATAGAGCGAAAAAACTACACCTTCAGTTCGCCGGCGTCAATATTATTCCAATCGGCGATTGCATCGATAGCCGGGCGGACTTCCTCGGTCACGAACTTCACGACCTGGCCAGGAGCGCGGCCGACGAACTTACGGAGGTCGAGGATTTCCTTCAGCTTTTCTTCGGTGATGCCGAGCTTCTGGAACTTTTCGTTCTTGAGGACGCGTTCCAGGAGATCGTTGTCCTTGCCCTGTTCCTTCACGACCTTGCCCGCTTCCATGCTCATCACGCGGATTTCTTCGTGGAGTTCCTGACGGTCGCCGCCATTCTTCACGCCTTCCATGATGATGTTTTCGGTAGCCATGAACGGGAGTTCAGCCATGATGCGCTTTTCGATGACCTTCGGATAGACAACGAGGCCGTTGGTCACGTTTTCAGCGATGATGAGCATTGCGTCCATAGCGAGGAACGCTTCAGGAATGGCGAGGCGCTTGTTGGCGCTGTCGTCGAGGGTGCGTTCGAACCACTGGGTCGCCTGCGTAATGGCGGTGCTGTTCACCTGGGCCATCACAAAGCGGGCCAGGGAGCAGATACGTTCGCTGCGCATTGGGTTGCGCTTGTAAGCCATGGCGCTGGAGCCAATCTGGGTCTTTTCGAACGGTTCTTCCACTTCCTTGTTGCCCTGCATGAGGCGCATGTCGGTTGCGAACTTGTGCAAAGACTGAGCGATGGAAGAGAGCACCTGGTTCACGCGGTTGTCCCACTTGCGGGTGTAGGTCTGGCCGGTGATGGTGAGCACGCGCTTGAAGCCAGCCTTTTCGGTGACCATGCGGTCGAGCTTCATAATCTTTTCTTCGTCGCCGTTGAACAGGTCCATGAAACTGGCCTGAGTACCGGTGGTGCCCTTAACGCCGCGGAACGGCAGCACTTCGATAAGGAAGTTCACTTCTTCAAGGTCGATGAGCAAGTCCTGGAGCCAGAGGCAGGCGCGCTTACCCACCGTGGTGAGCTGGGCGGCCTGGAAGTGCGTGGCACCGAGCTGGGCCATGTCCTTGTATTCCATCGCGAACTTGCTGAGCTTATCCATCACGCGGCAAAGACGCTTGCGCACGATGATCAAAGCCTGCTGCATCTGGATGAGGTCGGTGTTGTCGCCCACGAAAGCGGAAGTTGCGCCCAGGTGGATGATGCCCTTGGCCTTCGGGCACTGCACGCCGTAAGCGTAAACGTGGCTCATCACGTCGTGACGGCGGCGCTTTTCTTCGGCTTCGGCAACGTCAAAGTTGATGTCGGTTGCGTGAGCCTTCAGTTCGTCCACCTGTTCCTGGGTAATGGGCAGGCCAAGTTCCATTTCGGATTCGGCCAAGAAAATCCACAGCTTGCGCCAAGTCTGGAACTTGTACTGCGGGCTGAAGATGAAACTCATTTCCTTAGAAGCATAACGCTGAATCAGCGGGCTTTCGAATTGATCACGCATTTTTCGTCCTTTTTTTGAATTTTACGACGAAAATTTAGAAAAAAGCTCAACCGGTTAGAGCCGCGAGCTCAAACCCCACCGCCCTCCAAAAGGGATATATTTGAACATTGAGAAGCTCCTTCAAATCCAGCATTTATTTAACTCATTGACTAACAACGAGATAAATGGCCTCGCATCAATATCG
>JAKSIM010000027.1 GCA_024398845.1 Fibrobacter sp.
TGAAGAAAACCTGAAGAAGTACTGGAACGCTCTCGACAAGGACAACAAGGTTTCCTTGATGGTGAAGGTCATCGACCGCAAGACTTTCAAGGCAAAGACTTTGATTGTGAATAAGAACAAGTAAGGCGAGCGTCGTGGCTGGCTAAAATAAATTTTTTACGTAACCATATTTGTACTTGCATTTTTGTGCACTATAATGTATATTAGTGTACAAAAGTGCAAATGTACAGGTGTGTAATATGGATTTGCGTGAAAAGTTGAATATCTTGGGCGATGCCGCTAAGTACGATGTTTCTTGCTCGTCGAGCGGTTCCAACAGGTGTGCGCCCAAGGATGGGCTCGGCAGCGGCTGCGGGGCAGGCATTTGCCACACGTGGGCGGCAGATGGTCGCTGTATTTCGCTTTTGAAGGTGCTTTTCAGCAATGCGTGCAAGTACGATTGCGCCTATTGCGTGAACCGTCGCAGTAACGACGTGCCGCGTGCGACGTTTACTCCCAAGGAACTCGTCGATCTCACGCTGGAATTTTACCGCCGCAATTACATTGAGGGGCTTTTTTTGAGTTCCGCGGTTATCGGAACGCCCGACTACACGATGGAGCTTTTGATCAAGGTGGCGAAGGAGCTGCGCTTGACGCACCATTTTGGCGGTTACATCCACCTCAAGGCGATTCCGGGGGCCAGTTCGAGCCTGCTTTACGAGGCGGGGCTCTACGCCGACCGCAGCAGCGTGAATATCGAGATTCCTTCGGATGCGCAGCTGCAGTACCTCGCTCCCGAAAAGAACTATGCGTCCATTTACAGGCCAATGAATTTCTTGGCCGAGCGCAAGCTGGAGTACAATTCCGAAAGGCGGCTCGGTTCTCGCTTTGCCCCGAAGTTTTTGCCGGCGGGGCAGAGCACGCAAATGATTGTTGGCGCTTCGGGCGAGACGGATTTGCAAATTTTAAAGCTTTCGGCGGGTTTCTACAAGCAGCAGCAAATGAAACGCGTCTATTTTTCGGGCTACATCCCGATTAATGCCGATAAGAGACTCCCTGTCATCACGACAAAGCCGCCTCTGCTTCGCGAGCACAGGCTTTACCAGGCGGATTGGCTCATGCGGTTCTACAATTTTCGCCATGACGAAATTCTGGACGAGCGGAACCCGAATCTCGACGTGGATTTGGACCCCAAGGCCATGTGGGCGCTTCGGCATCCGGAGTTTTTCCCGATTGACTTGCAGACGGCGGATTACGAGATGATTTTGCGTGTGCCGGGGATTGGCGTGAAGTCTGCGAACCTGATTGTGGCGAGCCGTCGCTATGGTAAAATCCGGCTGGAGGCCCTCAAAAAAATGGGGGTGGTGCTCAAGCGTGCGAAGTACTTTATTTACCATCCCGATACGCCTGCGAATTTGCGTAGGCTTTATCCCGAAATGTTACGTCCGCTGCTGATTGCGCGGCCTAAGCCGGCTCAGCTTGATTTGTTCAACGACGCTCCGCTGGCGCTGCCGTCGAGTGCGGCGTCGCAGTGGAACGTGGTTCAACCGCCGAAACTTGCGCTACCTGCGTAAAGGAGTTTTACAATGCTCTCCATTCACTACGATTCATCTTTTGATGGTTTTCTTTCGTCGGTTTTTGAAATCTATCGCCAGCATTTGGATGTGGGCGAGTTTGTTGCAGAACGTTCTTACGAAACCGAACAAGGGACCGTTTCGGCGGATCTCTTTATGCAGCCGTTCCATATAGAGACGAACGAGGATTCTGCGCGCAGGCTAAAACGCGCGATTGTAAATGCGGCGAGCGAGGATGTTTTGAGTTTGCTCATGGCGGCGTTTCGTTCCGAGGGGGCCGGCGTCGAAATGGGTATTTTGGCTTACCTTCGTAAATTGTTTGCGGGTCTGGAACCGAATTACGCCAAGAATCCGGCGAGTGCCGAGATGCTTCCGCTATTTAAACTGGCGCAGTCCGTGCGGCACGAGGCGGGCGGAATGCTTGGCATGGTCCGCTTCAACAAGAGTCCCGACGGGACGTATGTCGCAGAGATTGAACCCAAATATGATATTGTTGAAATGATTGTGGGGCATTTTCGCGGTCGATTCCCGAATGGACGCTGGGCGATTCTCGATTCCAGGCGCGGGTATGGCGTGTATTACGATGGGCGTCGCACGAATTTCGTCTCGATGCCGGACCCGGTGGCCATGTCACGGGCAATTGCTTCGGGAGCGCCGCCCGATGAGTTTACGCGCATGTGGAAGTCGTATTACGATACGATGGCCATCAAGGAGCGCCTGAATCCGCGCTTGCTTCGGCAGTGCCTGCCGGTGCGTTACTGGAAGCATTTGCCGGAACGTCAGCAGAGTCTTGCCGGTGTGGAAGTTGGCAGTGGGCGAGGGGAGAAGCGCGGGAATATCGGGTTCGCGTCCCAGTCGCTCCCGTCGGTTGTTGCGCAGAGGAACGCCGCCGGTGCCATGGCCCTGCCTTCGCACGCGTAGTTGGGTTAAAATCCAATCAGTCGACAGGCCTGTCTCAACCAGATCACTTTGCAAAGTTCTTCGAACTTTGCTATATTAGGTATATACTTCGGGGGTGATCTGGTTTCGACAGGGTTACCGAAGTGTTAGTTGCAAGCCGAGGTCTCAGACGAGGGCTCTCGTAAAAAAGTCTGAAAAAAAATAAGTGCTGACGAAAACTACGCACTCGCTGCCTAATTAACGGCAACGCCGAGCCTGGTCTCACTCCCATTGGGATCAAAGCTCGGACGCAATATGGGATAGGGACTTGTAATGCCTGGGTGCAGGTCCCGAGATTTACTAGGCTGGCTGAATTCCGCGCCGACCTTCTTGGGCGTGGGTGAGGCGAGACCTTAAATTCGAAGGGAACGCTTGTAGGAACGTACATGGACGTGATTTTGGACAGGGGTTCGACTCCCCTCACCTCCACGAAAAAAGCAGGTGCTTGTGCACCTGCTTTTTTCGTGTTTTACGAGAAGGTGAAAATTTTTATTGCAATTTAAACTTTCGCGACCCGCGTTTTGCGTTCGCCCTTCACACCCGCCCTTCGCGACCCGATGTTGTTAAAGCTGAACCTACGCAAAAATTTTCACCCGGGCGCACTTCTCATCTTTTTTTTCATTTATATTTAAGGCATAAACTGGAGAATTTATGGAATACAGAATCCTCATGCGCTTTATCGGGGTCAGGGAAGACCTGGCTGAACTGTGGGACGCCTTTGTGGGCCTTTTTCCGGAGGCGGAACTTCCTAGCGAAGATAGCGGGGACTGGTATTCTGTGGATGACGTGATGATGGACGAGTACGAGTGCCGTTTCGAGGAATTGCCGGATGGGGAACTCTTGGCGATGGACGGCTGCGTTCTTGTTTCGGGCGAGTTTCCGGAAGAGGACCTGGATGAGCTGATGGCTCGTTTTGAGCGCGTTTATGGCGTTTTCAAGTGGTCTTCGATGGATGTTGGCGTCGGCTGCGGCGCTAGTGAGTCCTGGGGAGAGTTTATTTACGATACCGTAGACGACTTTTCGGACGAAGCGAACGAAATTTCCGAGGCCGTTTTGGGATTTTAATCACATTTTTTGTTTGTAATTCGTTCTTTACTTGATTTTCGACATCCTTTTTTTAAATTTGAGATAGGGATTAGGCGGGTGTTGGAGACTATATGAAATTTTTACGTATTTTGCCTGCATGTGTGGCATTGCTTTTCACGTCCTCGTTTGCAATCCTGGACATCCCTAACGCACAACCTAAGGTGGACGCCTCCTATTGGAAGGCTGCTCTTGACAGTACCTGGCAGGGCATGATTCGCCGTAATATCCAGCCGTTTTCGGCCGGCGCCGGCCTGATTCACCGTCCAAAGAGCGAAAAGCCGGGTGACGCCGTGAGCGAAGGCGTTGGCTATGGCATGCTCGTTGCTCTTTACGCCAATGACCAGAATTCCTTTAACAAGATGTGGGATGCCGCCAACGAAAAAATGTGGAACGGCAGCTTCCATGACTGGCAGATGGACCCGAGTGGCAACATTGTTGGAATGGGCGCCGCTACCGATGCCGAAGAGGATATTGCCCTGGCGCTGATTTTTGCCGATAAGCTGGTTGCTGCGGGCAAGTGGCAGTCTTATACATCTTCTAAGCTTGGAAAGTCGTATGCTGAACAGGCCCAGGTTATTTTGGACAAGATGTGGGAAACCAAGCAGATTCGTTCCGAGGGTAACGTCGCTCCGGGCGCGGACTGGGGTGGATACGATTTTGTGAATCCGGGGTATTTCTCTCCGGCGTGGTACAAGGTGTTCCACGAGTTCGATAAGAACGATTCTGCCCGCTGGACCAGGGCTATCGACAAGTCCTACGAAATCATTTCGAAGAGCCCGGGTTACAGCATGGGCATGGTTCCCGACTGGATGACTCCGGATGGCGGCTGGGTCGGTTCTGAAGGGCTTGGCTATAACGCGTATTTTGAAAGCCGTGCATTCTTCAAGGACGCTATCCGCATTTTGTGGCGTGTGGCGATGGATGCTATTTGGTTTGATGAGGATCGTGCCAAAACGTTCCTGAATAACGCCCTTAAGTTCATTAACGAGAAGGGTGGCGCTGCCGCTTCCAATTTCTACCAGATCGAAAAGGCCGGCGAACTTCTGCCTGCCGACGATAAGTGGAAGGAATTCAACAACGAAAAGGATTCTACGACATGGCGCTACCGTCGTGAACATAGCCACTTGACGATTGGCATGTGGTCCACTGCTGCGACCGCAGTAGGCAAGTCCGAAGACCGCATTGCTTTCAGTGAAGAAATGGCGAAGTTCTACGAAGGCGGAGATTATTTCGGTCTTGCCAAGGATACTTCCGCCGCGCTCGAAGATACCCTCCACAACGAGATGTACTTCGACCAGTTCCTCGCCTGGTTCGGCGTCGCCCTGATGAGCGGAACCTTTGTGAATGTCGTTGACGCTATAGATAATCCGCAGACGGCGACTCCGGGCGATTCCTCTGTTTTGACGAAGCCCGTCATTATTCCCGAGGATACCGTTGAAACGGATACGACCAAAGGAGATACTGCAAGCATTCCTGCTGTTCGCTTGGTTAAGTATGGCTTGAACGTCGGTATCCAGCACATGGAATCTGCGGTGATGTTCACCAGCACGCAAAATGCGCAGTGGACCGTATTCGACCTGAATGGTCATGTGGTTGGTGCCGCAAATGGCAAGGAATACCTGTGGAAACCCGCTTCTGCCGGCATTTACCTGGTGAAGGCTCGTGGTCGTGACGGCCTCGTGACCCGCAAGTTCCGCGTGGAATAATTCCAGTCGTAACGCCAGAAGGCTCTTTAGAACTACCGGTCTAGCCGGTAGTTTTTTTATCGGTCAATAATCTGGCTGTAACCGACAACGGAAAGTAGCCGGTTTATGAAGATGCTGCGGGCATTTACAAAGGGCAGATCATAAATTAACACACTGGATATAATTCGACGAATACTTCGCCTACGACGCGCAGGGCCGCATCACGGTACAGCGCCGCGGCGCGAACGTCAACAACAAATCCGGCGGCGAATATGTATATTATTCCGGTACGAACAAACTGAAGTCCGTCGCAAACGGCATGGGCGGAACAACCGCCGACAAGCGCGACATGAGCGCAAGCGACAACTTTGAATACGACGCGGAAGGAAACATGACGAAAGACTACTCCAAGGACCTGACCATCGCCTACGACTGGCGCGGCATGCTGGACAACGTAACGCACTACACAGGCCTCGGCACCGAGGTGCGCGAAACTCACCGATTTTTGGACATTGGAGGTGTCGTTCAAGGTTGGGAATATTGATTTGGGCATGTTTCCTGGGGCTGGCTTTTCAAATCCTCGTTGACTAAAACCTTAAAAAGTGGTATATTTATTATTGAAGGGAACTAGGATACAATGGCTCTACCGATAAAAGCAATACCGACGTTATATGGCGAAGAGGCTCGCCGTTTTCGCCTGATGGCCGAAAAGGCCGAGAAAAGCTATGCAGAGCGCGGTCCTAAAAACATTTCCAACGATCCGCGGTATTTGGCCATGAAATGTATTTTGGCAAAATCGGGGATGGTGTGAGAACAACCGATTTCCTCAAAAAAAATTGCATTTTATCGCTCTTGACGGAACAGGTGCTTTCCGAGTCGTATCCTTTTTCTTGTGGAAAAGATGACGACATGGATGAGTTCTTCCGCGAAGATGCCTTAGACTATACTTTCTATAAAATGGGAAAGTCCTATTGTTTCCGTCTTGAAGCGGATCCGAAGGAAATTGTCGCCTGCTTCACTGTTTCAAACGACAGTCTGCGCATATACGATTTGCCTTCGTCTAGAAAGAAGGCCATGTGGGACATCACGAACCGTGAAAAGATGCTTAGCCGATATCCGGGAGTCTTGATTGGGAGACTTGCTGTTTCTCATAAGTTCGCAAGAATGGGAATCGGCTCCGAAATTCTCGACTTTGTTAAGATGTGGTTTGAAGCGCCGGATAACAAGACTGCCTGTCGTTTTATCATTGTCGATGCCAAGAACGAGCCGGAAGTTCTTTCGTTCTATGAGAAAAATGGATTCTCCTATTTTTTTACATCTGAGTTGCAGGAAGATCTTTACACAAAGCCTGTAGACTCACCCGATGAGGAACGGGAACGCCGACTGCATCCCCGCAAGCTGAGAACCCGCCTGATGTTCTTCGACTTGATTGCGTGAAAATTATTTTGGCCGACAGCTTGACGCAGGGCGGCGTCAACCGCTCCATACGAACGAACTACTCCTACGACCGCCTCGGCCGTGTTGAGCACATCAATGTCGATTACGGCTTTTCCGCCCCGTCGGAACTTGCCCATTACGAGTACTACCCGACGGGCAGCGTGAAGCGCGTGACGCTCGGGAACAGCGTTGCACTCGACTACACGTACCACATCAGCGGCGCGGTGAAGACCGCCGTGGCGAAGAACCTTGCCGACAATTCCACTCTCTACTCTGAGACTCTATACTACGAGGACTGCGGCACTGCCGGATGCACTCCGCAGTACAACGGCAACATCAGCCGCATGGCGCACGTGATGGCCGTTGACGGAGGCTCGCCGCGCACGAGCGACTATGTGTACGACTTCATGAACCGCCTCACTGACGTGGACGACAAGGAACAGGACGAATTCGACGAATACTTCGCCTACGACGCGCAGGGCCGCATCACGGTACAGCGCCGCGGCGCGAACGTCAACAACAAATCCGGCGGCGAATATGTATATTATTCCGGTACGAACAAACTGAAGTCCGTCGCAAACGGCATGGGCGGAACAACCGCCGACAAGCGCGACATGAGCGCAAGCGACAACTTTGAATACGACGCGGAAGGAAACATGACGAAAGACTACTCCAAGGACATGAGCATCGCCTACGACTGGCGCGGCATGCCCGTGGAGTTCAAGCGTTTCCGTTGCACGACGAAGGGCTCTACAGTCTGTGATTCCGTGAAGCTCGTGATGGCCTACGCGGAGGCCGCCGGCGGGCTGGCGAGGATTTCCGGGGGGTACGAACTCGGCCTCTTCGGCATGGAGGGCAGGGGCGCTTACGCCGGCAGTACTATAGCAGGGCTTCATGCCGAGGTTTCTCATCGTGACGGCGCAAGCTGGGGATTTGAGGAGTGGTTGTATTACGGCTCTGGGGATGATTTTGGAAGTCCGTCTGAGGATGGTAAACATAAAAATGTCGGTAGGGAATTATGGATTCCGTCATTGGGTAAGTATGGGAAGTTTAATCTCGGTGGGAATTTTGACGAGACGAATAAGCATATGCAACAGTATCAGAAGGAATACCTTTTGAAATTGGCTGAAGATAAGGGAGACTCAAAGTTTCTCAGATTTCTACTGAAAGCGTATGGTGACGGCACGGAACTTTCTCCAAAATACTTTAATCAAGTTCTCGAAGGTTTATCGTCGCTTGGTCTTGTCGAAACCTTGCGCCCTAGCTTGGGCTGGCTACCTTTCGGGAATAAATATGAAAAATATACGTTTAGGCGCAGCGGTGCCTGGTGGGAATACGGGAACGTGGAGTTCAAATTGTATCCGGGCAGTAAAGCCGTCTCAAGTTACAATTACGCAAACAACTGGATAGATCATCTGTTAATTGACGGGTTTGGCTATTTGATGTCCAACTAAGGAGCTTGTAAAAATGAAAAGATTTGTTTTACTTTGTCTTGTTTTTTGCACGTTTTCGCTAGCCCAAGTGGAAAATCTTGAAACGGAATTTGAACCATCGTCAACTCATTTTTATTTTTACCGTATAGAGGACTGGGTTCGTGATATGAAACGTCAACACGAATACTACTCTTTTCACTGGCATGGGGAGGGTTTCTATATAGTTCGTAGATTGCACAAGGATAAACACTTTTATGGAACAGCCGTGGCATTCCTTCCGGTGAATTCGGTTTTCTTGACATCACGCTTTATTATGACTCGCCTTGATTTTTACAGTGATGAAGTGTATGAATGTGACGATTGCATTTTGAATACAATCCATCGTCATCGAGAAAAAATGCAGAAAATGTGTACGGCGAATTTCATGATAACGAAGGAATTCTACAACTTGATAAAAAAGTTCATTGATGAAGATAGACTGGCAATAGGAACTGCATCAAAGAGTACTAAAGTATTTTATACACCAAAAGGAGAACTCTGTACTTATAATTTTTTCGTTATCTATCAGGATAAGAACGGGAACCGGAAATATTTTGACATGATTCCGTCAATGTGCATTGACAACGAAATGCGCAAGAACCCGATTGTTGACGAGTACATCGAACTGTACGATACCTTTGACTCCCTCTTTACCACGAAATACTACGATTGCCGTTGGGACCGCGTAAGCAGCAAGGAAGAAATCATTCAGCAGTGCGGCAAGTGCAAGCTGGAATTCATAAATTATGAGGAATAGGTTTCGACCTGAAAAGGGAATGGCTGAAAAAAAATAGCCGCGAACCACTGACGAGAATTCTCCGCGGCACGGAAAATAACTTATATTCAAAGCCGTGCTTGGTTAAACATTTGTTATTTGATGTCCAACTAAGGAGCTTGTAAAAATGAAAAGATTTGTTTTACTTTGTCTTGTATTTTGCACGCTTTCGCTGGCTCAGGTAGAAAACGTTGAAACGGCTTTTGAACCATCGTCAAGTGAGCAATTTTTTCTTATGGAAGACTGGGTTCGTGATATGAAACGTCAATACGAATACAACTCTTTTCATTGGCGTGGGGAAGGCTTCTATATAATTCGTGAATTGTACAAGGATAAACACTTTTATGGAACTGCCGTGGCATTCCTTCCGGTGAATTCGGTATTTTTGACGTCTCGGTTTATCATGGATAAACTTGAATTTTATAGTGATGACGTATATGAATGTGACGATTGCCTTTTTAATACAATTCATCGTCATCGAGAAAAGATAAAGAAAATGTGTACGGCAAATTTCACGATAACGAAGGAATTCTATAACCTGATAAAAAGGTTCATTGATGAGGATAGGCCGGCAATAGTAGATACTTCAAAAATCAAAAAAATGTTTTATACGCCAGATGGTTCTCCCTGTTATTACGACTTTTACATTTTCTACCAAGATAAAAATGGAAATCAGAAATATTTTCACATGATTCCGTCAAAGTGCATTGACAACGAAATGCGCAAGAACCCGATTGTTGACGAGTACATCGAACTGTACGATACCTTTGACTCCCTCTTTACCACGAAATACTACGATTGCCGTTGGGACCGCGTAAGCAGCAAGGAAGAAATCATTCAGCAGTGCGGCAAGTGCAAGCTGGAATTCATAAATTATGAGGAATAGGTTTCGACCTGAAAAGGGAATGGCTGAAAAAAAATAGCCGCGAACCACTGACGAGAATTCTCCGCGGCACGGAAAATAACTTATATTCAAAGCCGTGCTTGACTTCACAAAAAGAATGAATCAACTTGCAGGCGGCCTGGCCCGTGTATCCGGGGGGTACGAACTCAGCCTCTTCGGCATGGAGGGACGCGGGTTATATGCCGGAGGAACTGTCGACGGATTGCATGGGGAATGGTCCCATAGGGACGGTGCAGGTTGGGGATTTGAGGAGAGGGTGTACTACAAACTACGTAATGACGGACTTGACCCCAAGACCAAAAAGCCTCGCAAATATGTTGGCCTAAGCGTACTTACCCTTGGTGCATTCGCTGATGTTCTCGTATACGATCATGGGAATAGGAATGATAACCCCATCCAGAAAGAGCTGATGGGGAAAGATAGGGATGCTTTTGAATCGATAGCAAAAGAAAAAGGTATGAAATCAGGCCATTATTCTGCGTTAGGGGCTGCACTACATGAACCCAATCCAGTAAGTTTTATTTGGGAGTTTTTTAGCGGGCTCTTTACCGGAAATTTTCTTAAATCGACCGTAGATAAAATGTGGATGCAGGATGGTGATATGCATTGGTGGCAGGTTCCCGCTGTAGAAGGACTTTTTACCAAAGATGGAAGATATTATTCTGCCCCAAGCTATAACTATGGAAATAACTGGGTCTCTCATCTCATAATTGATTGGGGTGGATGGAAAGGACGTGGGTATTGATATGAAATTCTTGGCTGTTTTAATAATGTCCTTTTTCTTCTTTGGTTGCATGAATGAACCCAAACGGGATCCTGTTATGAGAAATCCCGACCCCGTAAAGTTTGTGCCGTCAGATGGTTATCATAATTACCGTGGTGAATTTGATGATTTAAATAATAGATTTTTTCGTGAACATTTTCAGTGGGATAGCACGGATGTCCTGCTTGTACTTGATCACGGTTTTTATGCTGATGACTATTATGTGGGAAAAATTTCAATAAAAGAGCCGGGTGTTCATGTTTATAAAATTTTTACTATGGAATCTGGCGATTTAGCCCAATATGAAGTGAAATTTGAAACTTGCGTTTTGAAATACGTCACAGAAAATGAAAGTGTGCTTCAAGATAAGTGCCATAAAAAACGTGTAATTTCAGATGCTCTTTATAGCAAAATGATGTCTTTCCTTTCAGGTGAAAAGGCTTCGATAATCGGTGGCCCTCGAGAATGTCCGGGAGCCCTTCACATGTTCCTCCATGATTCAACGAAATACTTCTATTTCGATATGATTGCGCCGAAGTGCTTTGATGACAACGTAAAAAAAGATCCCCGCATTTCGGAGTATGTTGGCTTTTATAACGAAATGGCTGCTTTGTTGATTGCAGATTTTGATGAATGCCGTTGGGACAACTTCGGCAACAGGGAAAAGATAATCCGCGAGTGTGGCAAGTTCAACTGGCGATGGAGAGAGAAATATCCGGACCTTGTTAAGTAACCGCAGTTTGCCGCGCGTGCTTAGCAAGGTAGGGGCCAATGAATAAGTTTCTTGCTTTGCTCATAACGGCAACCATCCTTTTTGTGGGGCGTATTTCTCTTTAAAATGTCGAATAAGGTGCTCGATGCCATTTTGCCGGGGGACAAGCCTGTGGCTATCTTAAAATATCGTGGAGAATCAGCGGTTGTCTGCGTTGGCCAGGAAATTTGGGATGTTACTGTCGTAGCCATTGGTGCTGACCAAGTTACCCTCAAATACGAAGGTGAAACTTTTACCGTACGTTGATGTGCAATAAAAAAAACGACTCCGTTTGTACGGAGCCGTCTTTCGTTAGATTGTATTGATCCCCTAACTATGTCTTATCTTCGCCGCGGAGCATGATGACCTTGCCCGTGCGGATGTATTCGACGATTTCGAACTTCTGGAGCAGGCTCTTGAGGGAATCAACCTTCATGGAGTTGCCTGTAATCTGCACGATTACGGAGTGTTCGGTCATGTCGACGGTATTCGCGTGGAAGTGGTCGCACAGCTGCAGAATTTCGGTACGCTGGCCGGGTTCGCAACGCACCTTGATGAGGGCGAGTTCCTTCTCGACGGCGTCCGTGTTGGTGTGGTCCTTTGCCTGCACCACGTCCACAAGCTTTTCGAGCTGCTTGATGATTTGCATCAAGATGTCCGGGTTGCCGTGGGCGATAATGTTCATGCGGCTGAAGTTCGGGTCCAGCGTGGGGGAGACCACGAGGGAATCGATGTTGTAGCCTCGGCGGGAGAATACGAGTGCGATGCGCACGAGTACGCCCGGGCGGTTCGCTACTAACAAACTAATAGAATGTGCTGTATCTTTCATTTTCAAATCCTCCTATTAGGTCGATCCCGTGGGCTTTTCGAGTTGAGCCTTGGGCGGTTCTGTAATCATCGCAGTGAGCGGGGCACCTGCCGGAATCATCGGGAACACGTTGTCTTCCTTTTCGCATTCGCAGTGAATGAGAATCGGACCGTCCTTGTATTCGAGAGCCTTCTGGATGACGCGTTCGGCGTCTGCGGCACGCTTGATGCGGAGACCCGGGATGCCGTAGGCTTCGGCGAGTTTCACGAAGTCCGGGTTGCCCTGCATGTCGACGCTGGAGTAGCGATGGTCGTAGAACAAATCCTGCCACTGGCGGACCATGCCGAGGTACTTGTTATCCATCACGAAAATCTTGATGGGGAGCTTGTGGATGGCGGCTGTGGCGAGTTCCGCTTCCGTCATCTGGAAGCCACCGTCACCGCTGAAGCTCACCACCGGCCAGCCGGTCGTGTTGCCAAAGCTTGCGCCGATAGCTGCGGGGAAGCCGAATCCCATGGTGCCTGCGCCGCCACTGCTGTGGAGCTGGCGCGGGTGATTGATGTGGAAGAACTGGGCTACCCACATCTGGTGCTGACCCACGTCCGTCGTGACAATGGCTTCGCCCTTGGTGAGTTCGCTTACCGTGGCAATCACGTGCTGCATGCGGAGGCCGCCCTGCTTGGGGTAGGTGAGCGGGAAGCGCTTCTTCCAAGTCTGGCAGGTCTTGATCCATTCGGCGGTATCGAGCTTGCTTACGAGCGGCAAAAGCTGTTCGAGTACGAGCTTTGCATCGCCGCACATGAACACGTCCGGTTGCAACACCTTGCCTTCTTCGGCCGGGTCAATGTCGATGTGCATCTTGATGGCGTCCTTGCAGAACACGTCGAGCTTGCCGGTAATGCGGTCGTCCCAGCGGCTGCCGATGCTCAAAATGAGGTCGCAATCGAGAACGGCCTTGTTCGCGTACACGGTACCGTGCATGCCGAGCATGCCGAGCGAAAGATCGTGGTCAGTGGGGAAGGCGCCGAGGCCGAGCATGGTGCAGGCGACCGGTGCGCCGAGCTTTTCGGCGAGTTCCTTCACCTGGCGGCTTGCGCCGCTAATCATGGCGCCGTGGCCCACGAGGAGCAGAGGCTTCTTGGATTTCTTGAGGTATTCTGCGGCCTTCTCGACGGCTTCGGTCGGGGCGTAGGTCGGAATCTTGTAGCCCGGAAGGTCCATCTGGTCGGTGAACGGGGCGGTGCAGGGGCCTGCAGTCACGTCCTTCGGGAGGTCGATGAGCACGGGGCCCGGACGTCCGGTGCGTGCGATGTGGAAGGCTTCCTTCATCACGCGCGGGAGGTCGTTCGCGTCCTTCACCAGGTAAGAATGCTTGACGGCAGCGAAAGTCATGCCGCTCGTGTCGCATTCCTGGAAGGCGTCCTTGCCGAGGTTCGGGGTTGTCGTCTGGGCGGCGAGCACCACGATTGGGCTGGAATCCATGAGGGCCGTGTAGATGCCGGTAAACGTATTGGTGGCGCCCGGACCGCTCGTTACGAGGGCGACGCCGACTCTTCCGGTTTGGCGGGCGTAGCCGTCGGCCATGTGGGTGGCACCCTGTTCATGACGGGTGAGGACCACTTTGATGCTGGAATCGAGGATGGCATCGAACATTGGAATGGCCGATCCACCAGGATAGCCGAAAATCGTGTCGACGCCTTCACGTTTGAGGCATTCAATAATCACTTCGGCACCACTTAAGGTCTTATTTGCCATAATTTTTCCTTCTTTTAAAGGATTAATGTTTAAGTTTTAATGAAAATATAGGATATTTTGAATTTTTAGGCAACCCGAAATGGGATGCTTTGAACAAAAAACTTTAAAATTTTTTGTAAGTTGTGGCTTTTTGTGGCTTCTTTCGTTTTAAAATTTAAAGTTTTAATGGTAAATACGAAATTTTAAAATGGATTTGACTGAAAGTTGAATGGTTTTTGATTTAAACGGAGCTTTGGTACGTCCCCGTGTTCGTCAAAATAAATTGATTTGAAATTTTTTTTTTAAAGTTCGTCACGATTTTCCCCAAAAATCCGTTTTAAAGGTAAAAGGTCCCATTTTGGTTTTAGGGATGCTTGAAATATAATAAGGAAAATTATGGATTTACACGAAAATCTTTTACCTCGCGAAAAAATTGAGCGGTTCGGGGCCCAGACTCTAAAAAACGAGGAACTGCTGGCTTTGATCCTTGGTTCGGGTACGCGACAGTGCAGCGTATTTGAACTTTCACGCAAGTTATCGAAGTTCCTTTCGGAGGCTTCTACGTTCCCTTCTATGGGGGACTTGCTCAAGATTAGCGGGCTCGGCCGTGCGAAGGCTACCAAGATTCTTGCCTGTCTGGAACTTTCGGCGCGCTACATTCTAAGCGACAAGACCGTTTCGGTGAGCAACCCGCGAGATTTGGTGGCTCGCCTTTCAAACCTGAAATTCGAACCGCAGGAGCACTTTGTTGTTATTTCGCTGGATTCGGCGAACAACATAATAAACGTGCATGACCTTACGACCGGCCTTGTGAACCAGACTCAGGTGCATCCGCGGGAGGCGTTCGCGAAGGCTATCGAGGATCGTGCGGTGTCGGTGATTTTTGCGCACAACCATCCTTCGGGGTGCACGGAGCCGAGTCCGGAGGATTACGGCATTACGCGGGTGTTGTGTGCGGCAGGGAAGGTTGTTCAAATTCCCGTAATAGACCATATTGTCGTTGGAAAGAGGGGGTTCACCAGCCTCTGTAGGGAGCATCCGGAGATATTTGAGTCCTGCTTACCGTGAATTGTGTAAAAATTTGTTTATTTTACCGTCTTTTGTTCCATTTTTATATGATTTTCGTCTCATTTTTGGCATTTTTACGTTCAATTCGCCATCATTAGTAATTATATTTTACATAGTTTAGTTTAGGGATAACCCTATTAATAAGGAGACTCTATGAAACGAGTAGTAACGGGTTTGGCTCTTGCTCTGGCTATCGGAGCTTATGCTGACCATCCCCAGACCATAAATAAGTATGGCATGGTCGGTGTCAATAAAACTCAGTCCGCTCAGTCTTTGGGACATTCCAAGTTGTCGTTCACTTTGCTTGGTGATGTTACCATGGGGAACGATATGTTCGGTAGCGACAGGGCTGGGTATGCTATTGGAAGTGCAAATCAAAAGGCCAACGTAAATGACTTTATGGGGGCTAACGCCAATGTGGGCTTTGCCATTGGTATTTGGCATTATTTTGACATTGGTGCGACGCTTCCGGTTTATTACGACCAGTTCTCTGGTGAAACGGCCTGCACTGGCGAAGATGTTACTGCAGGCTGCGATCCGGCCGCTCTCGCTTCGACCAAGAATGGGTACATTGGTAACCTTCGTGCCGATTTGAAGATTCGTTTCCCGCTTCCCGAAGACCATCCTATGGATCTCGCCTTGTTTGGGCGTATCGCATTCCCGTCTTCGAACTCTGTAAAGCAGGGCGTGTGGATTCGCGAACCGGAATACATTGGCACTAAGGCCTATGATATCAATGGCGAAATGGGTTACTTTGCATATCCGTTTGGTTCTCAGAACACCACCTTTACGGGTGGCCTGGCTATGACAATCGATCTTGATAAGATGGATATGTTCCCGTTCCTCCTCCACTTGAACGGTGGTTACCGCTACACGAATAATGGCGATTACATGTCGCTTCCGTTTATGAGTGTCGCCACGGAACTCTATTTCATGGACTTCCTTTCTTTGTTCGTGGAATACTACTGGGATATCCAGTTGGACGACTTCACTCGTTATGGAATGTATCCGAATCCCGATGGCACGTATCCTAAGTACAGCCAGAATCTTGACATGAAGCAGCTGACGGGTGCCCTCGTATTCCACCTGCCGGTTGGTCTCGATATCCATCTCGGTGGTTCTTATTACCTCGGTGGAAAGGGCAATACACTCTCTTATGTTAACGTTCTTGAAAACTCCGAACGTCCCGCTGGTGTTACCCTTATGGATGCTCGCGTGAATCCGCAATTCACCATTTATGGTGGCCTTACCTGGAGTGGCTTCCTGCTTGCTCAGGACCGCGATGGCGATGGCGTTGTGGATGATGAAGACAACTGCCCGGATGACTACGGTGAACGCTTGAACCAGGGTTGCCCGCTTGGCAATCCGGACGTTGATGAGGATGGCGTTTGCGATGCTTGGGTTGCCGAGAAGGGCTTCCAGGCTCAGTTCGATGAAGTTTGCGAAGGCGTTGATGAATGCCCGAACGAAGCTGGCGACGGCGACGATGGTTGCCCGCTCGAAGATCCGGACCCGGATAAGGATGGCGTCTGCGATGGTTGGGTAAGCCAGAAGAAGATGGAAAAGAAGTTCAAGGATATTTGCGAAGGCATTGATGCATGCCCGGCCGAAGCTGGTACCGTCGGCAACAAGGGTTGCCCGGAAGACAATCCGGACCCGGATAACGATGGTATGTGCTCTCCGTGGGTGACCGACAAGGGTAAGCTTGGTGACTTTGCCAACGTTTGCCAGGGCTACGATATGTGCCCGGGTGAAGCTGGTCCTAAGGCCAATAAGGGTTGCGCTTGGGATGATCCGGACTCCGATGGTGACGGCCTCTGCGACGAATGGGTGACCCAGAAGAAGATGGGCTACTACTTCGAAAAGGCTGCCGAAGATGAAAACATCAAGAAGCAGTGGTTTATCGAAAAGACCTGTAAGGGTATCGACAAGTGCCCGACTGAATTTGGTCCGGCCGGCAACGAAGGTTGCCCGCTCGGTCAGCCGGATACCGACAAGGATGGTATCTGCGACGCTTGGGTTACCGAAAAGAATATGCTCGAACAGTACGAAGGTATTTGCTCTGGTATCGACAAGTGCCCGACCGAACCGGGTGAAGCCTTTGCTCAGGGTTGCCCGATGGATAATCCGGATGCCGATGGCGACAGCCTCTGCGCTCCGTGGGTCTCTGAAAAGGGTATGACGAAGGACTTCGCTAACATGTGCCACGGCGTTGACAAGTGCCCGGCCGAAGCTGGTCCGGAATGGAACAAGGGTTGCCCGGCCGAAAATCCTGACCCTGACCAGGATAGCATTTGCTCTCCGTGGGTCACCAAGCAGAAGATGCTTGACCAGTTCAAGGATGTTTGCCATGGTTATGACCGTTGCGAAGACGAAGCTGGTCCGGAATGGAACAAGGGTTGCCCGATGGAAGATGATCCGGATGCCGATAAGGATGGCGTCTGCTCTGAATGGGTATCTAACAAGAAGCTCCTCGACCAGTTCAAGGAAACTTGTACCGGTATCGACCGCTGCCCGGATGTCGCTGGCGACGATGGCCATGGCTGCCCGAAGAAGCCGGTCGAAAAGCTTGATGGTGTGACCTTCAAGAGCGGCAAGGCTACTCTCGAATCCAATGCCAAGATGATTTTGAAGAACGTTGCCAAGAAGCTGAACACCGAAGAGTACATGGACCTGAAGATTGTGATCCAGGGCCATACGGATAACGTCGGTAAGGAAAAGACCAACCAGAAGCTTTCTGAGAACCGCGCTAAGGAAGTGATGAAGGCCTTGACTAAGGCTGGTGTGAAGAAGGATCGTATCCAGGCTATTGGTATGGGTTCTAGCTGCCCGGTCGACGACAATAACACTGCCGATGGTCGTGAAATGAACCGCCGTATCGAAATGCACTTCGCTTCTCCGGATAACGACGGTACAAAGTGCGAAAGCAACTTTGTTGCTGAATAAACTAAACTAGTATAGAGTCTTGGTTAATTGCCCTTGGCCATTTTGGCCAGGGGCTTTTTTGTACATTTGGGGCATGACGAAATTAGATGAAATTATGACAGCGAATAATTTGGTGAACCATGCTCTTGTGGAGGCTATGCCCGGGCATTTGAACCACAAGATGGTGCAGAAGGCGAGGCTCGGTAAAAAGCCGGTTCCACGCCATACGCAGGACCTTATCGTAGAAGCGTTGAACATTGTGCTTGCTCCGGAAACCAAGTACCGCAGGGAGAACTTGTTCTAGCCAAAAGCGTCATCCTGGAATGAGCGCAGCGAGTGACGGGATCCATGAAACCAGTTTTTTTTATATATATTAGAGTCATATGCAGCAATATTTAGACTTACTTAAAGACATTATTGACAACGGCGTAGACCGTTCCGACCGCACGGGTACGGGTACCCGCAGTGTGTTTGGCCGCCAGACCCGTTTTGACCTTTCGAAGGGTTTTCCGTGCCTCACCACAAAGAAACTTCACTTGCGTTCCATTATTCATGAACTGCTCTGGTTCTTGAAGGGCGATACGAACATCAAGTATTTGCACGATAACAAGGTGACCATTTGGGACGAATGGGCCGACGAAAACGGCGACCTCGGCCCGGTGTACGGCCACCAGTGGCGCAGCTGGCCGACTCCCGATGGCGGCCACATTGACCAGATTCAGAATTTGATTAACAGCCTCAAGAACAATCCCGATTCCCGCAGGCACCTGGTGTGCGCCTGGAATGTGGCCGAAGTCGACAAGATGGCCTTGCCGCCTTGCCACTGCCTGTTCCAGTTCTACGTAGGTGGCGTAGGGGCTTCGGGCAAGCGCAAACTCAGTTGCCAGTTGTACCAGCGTAGTGCCGACATGTTCCTCGGGGTGCCGTTCAACATCGCGTCTTATTCGCTCTTGACTATGATGCTCGCGCAGGTATGCGGTTACGAAGCCGGTGAATTTGTTCATACTTTTGGCGATTTGCACTTGTATAGCAACCATTTTGACCAGGCCCGCGAACAGCTGAGTCGTACGCCGCGCGCCCTCCCGACCATGAAGATGAACCCCGACGTGAAGGATTTGTTCGACTTCAAGTTCGAGGACTTCGAGCTCGTGGATTACGACCCGTATCCGACCATCAAGGCCCCGATAGCAGTTTAATTATGAATTACGAAGTACGAATTACAAGATTTATAATCGCGGCTGCGCCGCCTTACACTTTCTCATACCTCATAACTCATACCTCATAACTCATCTTGACCCCTATGCTTATTTCCGCAATTGTTGCTGTTTCCCAAAATAACGTGATTGGCCGTGATGGCCACCTCCCGTGGCATTTGTCCGCGGACCTCAAACGCTTTAAAGCCATTACCACGGGTCACTCCATTATTCTTGGACGCAAGAATTACGATGATATTGGCCGGCCGCTCCCGAACCGCACGAATTACGTGCTCACGCGGAACACCGCGTTCGAGGCGCCAGGGTGTATCGTGTGCAGTAGCCTCGAACGGGCCTTGGAACAGGCCCGCGCCGCCGGCGAGACGGAGTGTTTTATTATTGGCGGCGCCGCGGTGTACCGCGAGGCGATGCCGCTCGTTAACAAGCTCTACTTCACGAAGGTCCTTGCCGATGTCGATGGGGACGTTCAGTTTCCGGATTGGGGCGAGGGTTGGCGCATGCTGAGTGAGGAACTTTTCCCTGCTGACGAGAAAAACGACTTCGCTACTGCTTACCAGGTTTGGGAACGTATTTAACGCATGATTTGCGTTTTTTGTGACTGAATTAACACTATTCCAGATTGGAGTGCACCACGCACTCCTTTTTTATGTAGTTTCTTTGGTATGTTAGAGGAAATTTACACAAAGAAGATGCGTGGTGCGGTGTGTATGGCGATTGCCGTGCTCGTTATCGTCGTTGTGGTGCTTTTCTTTAAAAACGTAGGTTCCAAGGGTGTGGACGAGAACCTTTTGCGCCTGGACCAGGATTGGTCCATAACTTTCCGCGATACGAACTTTGTTGTTCCCTCTGTTACGAACTTCAAGGTGTTCAAGGATCTTCGTAGAGGGGATTCCATTGTGTACACCAAGAAGCTTGATTCTTCAGTTCCTCCTTCGTCAATTCTTCGCTTTAGGACCTATCATTCGTCGGTGCGGGTCATGTTGGGGAAAAAGGTCCTGTACGAGTACGGGGGAGATTTGTTCCAGCAAGATTTGATGGTTGGGAATGGTTTCCATTACGTGCATCTACCTTCGAACTTGAAGGGGAAAAAATTGCGCATTACGGTTGTTGTTTCTGAAAAGTCTACGAATCACCCGTGTTCGGCGTTTGAAATTATTGACCCGACCAAGCCGTTTGATTACTTTGCCCGGCATTCATTCTCTTTGGGGGTTGGTTTATTCCTGAGCTTGCTCGGCTTGTTGGCCGTATTCTCGGGAATTTTGGCGATGACGTACAGCCGGTCTTTTTTGCGATTGGTGCTGATTGGCGTTCTCGCGTTTTTGCTAGGGACTTGGACGCTTTGCTACATGAAGGTGATGCAGGTGTTCTCTATGGATTACGCCTTTAACACCAAGATGGAGTACGTGGTGCTCTACCTGATGCCGATTCCCATCGAGATGCTTTTGCTGAGCATGCGACGCGGCAAGATTGCGGTTTGGAAGTGGTACGGGCTTGTGTGCATGTTCTTTGGTAATATCCTTTTCTTTGTGATGAGTTCCATTTTGCACTTGACCAATGTGCTCCATTATACGGAATGCCTGGGATTCTTCCACATTTACGTTTTTGTGGGCTTCCTTTACCTTATTTTTAGCGGAACGCTTTACGATCGCCGGGCGGGGCTTCCCGAGAAGATTTTCACGATTAGTATTGCGGTGTTCGGCTTTTTTGCCGTACTCGACATGATTCGCTACAATATCCAGCAGATTTATGCGTTTGACGCGCTGTTCTTTAGTTCAACTTGGCTTCCGCTGGGGAGCTTGCTGTTCATTATTTTGCTAATCGTAAGCTTCTTTGTTTACTTGTACGATATGATTATGGACCGTACCGAGAAGGAAGTGCTTAAGCAGATGGCTTTCAGGGATTCGTTGACGGGCCTTTACAACCGTGCAAAGTGCGAGCAGGTCTTTGAAGTGCTCAATAAGGGGACGGGGGACTATGCCATTGTGAGTGTCGATATGAACGGGCTCAAGAAGGTGAACGATACGTTTGGCCATGCGGAGGGCGATAACTTCATTTGTGCGTTTGCCGAGGTATTCAAGATTGCTTTTTGTGGTGTGGGGACGACTATTCGCATGGGTGGGGACGAGTTTGTCGCTATTGTTCGTGCCGAGCATATGGAAGATCTCCAGAGAGCCCTGACTTGTATGGAAAGGCTTGAAAAGGAATATTCTGCCAATTTGCCTGTTGAAATGGACGCTTCGTATGGCTATGCGGTGCATAGGGTGGCTGATGACGCGAAGGCTATGGATATTTACCGTATGGCCGATGCCAAGATGTACGCCATGAAGGTCAGCTGTCATAAATTGCGTAGCTTGTAATTCAAAAAAAATTTGAATTCGTTTTTTTTGATGTTAAAAACGATTATTTTTGTATATCTTTTTGAGGTCTTATGATTGAATTCGATATATTCTATAAACTGGCCGCTGCACTTGGAATAGGTTTTGTTATTGGTATGCAGCGCGAAGGTTCTAACAACAGCAACCAGGCGCATCATCCTGCCGGGTTGCGTACTTTCTCTATTGTAAGTTTGTGTGGTGCTGTTGCGGCGTATCTCGGAGAACTCATGAATTCCGTTGCGCCTTTTGTGACGGGCTTTGTTGTTCTTGGCCTTTTGCTCATGGCAAGCCACATTGCTTATGGCTTTAGCCGGGCCGAAGATAAAACGAATTTTGACGGTATCACCACTAGCGTTTCGTTTTTCATGATTTATTTTTTGGGAGCTTTGTGCTGGTACAACAAGCTCCTGGAAGCGGGCATGCTCATGTTCGTGCTTTTGTGGCTGTTGACGTTAAAGCGTCAGTTGCACAAGATTGCGACCATGATTTCGACCGAAGATATTATTGCCGCGGTGAAGTTCGCGGTGGTTTCCTTGATGATTTTGCCGTTCTTGCCGAATCAGGCTTATGGCCCCCCTGGACTCGAAGTCTTGAACCCGCATACGATTTGGCTCTTTGTGGTGTTCATCAGCGGTATCGGCTTTATAAGTTACGTGCTCATCAAGATTATTGGCCCAGGTAAAGGCATTTGGCTTACGGGCTTGTTTGGCGGTCTCGCGAGCAGTACGGCTTTGACGTTGAATATGGTGGGGCGCAGTCGCGAAAACGAGAGTTACGCCAACGACTTTACCATGAGCATTGTGCTGAGCTGGGCCGTGATGTATGCGCGACTCTACCTCATCTGCATTTTCCTTATGCCAAGGTTGGCGGGCGTTTTGGCAATCCCACTTCTGGTTCCTGTTGTTCCGAGCCTCGCGTATTCTTTGTACTTAAAGTTCAAGGATGGGCGCGACCATACGCAAAAGTCTTCGGATTTCAGCAATCCGTTTAAGCTTTTGCCGGCAATCAAGTTTGGCCTCATTTTTACGGCGGTGATGTTCGTTGCGAATGCGGCGCGCGTGTACTTTGGAAACGGCGCTCTCATTGCCTGCAGTTTTTTGGGCGGTGCCGCCGAAATGGATGCCGTGGCGTTCTCCCTTATCGACATGAGCATGAAGGCCGCCATCGAAAATCGCGAACTCATCCTTTCGCTTTTGTTCGCGAGCCTCGCCAATACCATCACCAAGGGGCTTTTGGTGTTCTTCCTTGGCGCAAAAGCCATGCGCAGGCCCATTATCCCGGCGGTGCTCCTCATTTGCGGCGTGACCGGTGTTATGATTGGTTTTTACTTTGTCGTTTAACTTATGCCTCGAAATTTGACTTACGCTTTGACTATTGCTGGTTTTGACGGTAGTGCCGGCGCGGGATACTTGGCCGACGTTAAAACCATGGCCCATTTTGGTGTCTATGGCCAGGCGGTCTGTACGGCGCTCACCATCCAGAATGAATCTGAATTTTTGGATCCCGGGTGGATTCCCGTAAAAACAATCGAAGCCCAGTTACAAACGCTTTTTAAAAAGCACGAGTTCCATTTTGTCAAAATCGGTTTGATACAGAATGCGCAAGCGCTAAAGCGTGTTGTTGATTTTGTGCGAGAGAAGGTGCAAGACGCCTTTATTATTTGGGATCCGATTGCAAGCGCTACTGCTGGCTTTAACTTTTTGGATGGCGAGGAACGTGAAAAATTTCTCGACATTATGAAAAAGATTGATTTGGTGACTCCGAACTTCGATGAATTCCGGTTCCTAGGTTTGGAATCTGCCGTCAAATGTGGCAAAATCTCGCTAGGTAAGGATTTTGCGGTGCTCCTAAAAGGGGGCCACACCCAGGACGTGGAGGCGGTAGATACGCTTTTTGCCAAAGATGGTCAATCGTATCGCTTTGCGTCGCCTAGGATTCCTGGGGCGGGGAAACATGGCACGGGTTGCAACTTGAGCAGTGCCATCCTTGCGAACGTGGCCTTGGGCAAAACGTTGCCGGAGGCCTGCAAAACGGCAAAAAATTATATGAGCGAATTCATTGTGAGCGGTGAAGGCCGGCTTGGCTTTATTTGGCCGTGATGAATTTTTTCGCGATGTTCTTGAAGAAATTTTTGATTTTATCGGGGAAGATTACATAGCGCCCGAGTAAGCGACTCTTGGTGAAGTAGCCGCTTTCGCGGGAGTCCACGCAGTGGTGGCCTCGTTCGCAGGCGAGGTAATAACAGTCCTCTTCTACGACGATATTCTCGATAAGGCTCGAGTCGCTTGCGTTGTGCAGTTCGCGGCGCAGTGTGATGGCGGCGTTTCCCGGTTCCGCCTGACGAATTTGCATTTCGATAAGGCGTCTGTCTTGCCAGGGGAGCACGTTGATTTCTTGTAGGCTTACTTGGCGGTTGCCGAGCTTTGTTGCGCCTACGCGGTCAATATGGAGTTCGCGGTCGCCTTGCCAAAGGGTTGTGGTTACGTAAAAGTCGGCACCTTGTTCAAATAGGAGCGTGATGGCGTTGTCTTGTTCTATGTCGTTGAGCTTGCTAAAATGTAACGTATCGCCTTTTTTGGGGATGTATAGACTGCGGCTTTCGATAAAGGCGCTTTCTCCCTTCCACTTAAATCGCAATTTCCCTGATTTGACACGACCGTTATCCGAGATGAAGAGCGAGTCGCCAGGCATGGCGATGACTTTGCGTACAAGGTTCTCGTGGCTTCGAAGTTTTGCCCAGACAGTTTCGTTGAGTTTGATTTTTTCAATGCACTGCGGCAGTTTGCACATCCAGAGGAATGAATTCTCCTTGTGCCTCGGAGACATGGAGGCGTTCTCCATTTGAAGAGGCTCAAAAATATAGTAGCGCACAGTGATGGCCGCTAAAAAGAAAATAATCAAAATAAATACAAGGAAGAACACGTGAGACTTGGAGTTCTTCCGTTGTAATATTTTGAGGGATCTTTTTAGGGATGCCATGGTCGCTAGTTCCTTTGCAAACGGGGCTAGTCGCCGTTTCCGCTACTGTCGTCGCTAAGCGAAAGTACTGCGAGGAACGCTTTCTGCGGCACTTCGACGGAGCCTATGCTCTTCATGCGCTTCTTGCCTTCCTTCTGCTTTTCGAGGAGCTTGCGCTTGCGGGTGATGTCGCCGCCGTAGCACTTGGCGAGCACGTCCTTGCGGACGGCCTTCACGGTGCTGCGGCTGATGATTTTACCGCCAATGGCTCCCTGGATGGCCACGTCGAACTGCTGGCGCGGAATGAGGTCCTTGAGCTTGACGCAAATGGCGTTTGCGTAGGTAGTAGCCTTGTCGCGATGGATAATTACGGAGAATGCGTCCACCGGGTCGCCGTTCAAAAGAATGTCGAGTTTGACGAGGTTATTTTGTCTGTACTCGCTCGGGGCGTAGTCTAGACCCGCGTAGCCACGGCTCACCGACTTGAGTCGGTCGTAGAAGTCAAACATGATTTCGGCGAGCGGCAGGTTGTACTTGAGAATGACCTTTGTTTCGTCGAGGTATTCCATAGTCTCGAATTCGCCGCGCTTTTCGTCGCAGAGCGTCATGAGCGCACCCACGAATTCCTTCGGCGTAAAGATTTGCGCTTTTACGTAAGGCTCTTCGATGTGGTCGTAACGGCTTGCGTCGGGGAGCTTCGAAGGGCTTTCGATTTTCACCATGGAGCCGTCGCTCATGTATACGTGGTATTCCACGTTCGGCACTGTCGTGATGATGTCGACGTTGAATTCGCGGTCCAAACGTTCTTGCACGATTTCCATGTGCAACAGACCGAGGAAGCCGGTGCGGAAGCCAAATCCGAGTGCTTCGGAGGTTTCGGGTTCCCACGTGAGGGCGGAATCGTTCAGGCGGAGCTTTTCGAGAGCTTCGCGCAAGTCCTTGTAGTCTTCCGGATCAATGGGGTAGATACCGGAATAAATCATGGGCAAAATGTCTTTGTAACCGGGGAGCGCTTCGGCGGCCGGGTTCGCGGGGTCGGTAAGCGTGTCGCCGATTTTTACGTCGCTAATCGTCTTCACGTTTGCAAGTACGTAGCCCACCATGCCTTCGCTGAGTTCTGGACGCGGGTCGCGGCGCATGCTGAATGTTCCGACTTCGGTCACCACGTATTCGGCGCCCGTCTTCATCATGCGGATTTTCATGCCCGCCTTGAGGGTGCCTTC
Organism: Fibrobacter sp.; assembly: GCA_024398845.1. Lineage (GTDB taxonomy): Bacteria > Fibrobacterota > Fibrobacteria > Fibrobacterales > Fibrobacteraceae > Fibrobacter. The sequence continues at coordinate 25,671 of JAKSIM010000027.1, forward strand.
TACAATGCGAATGTAGTTGATCACGCCGCGGTAGCTGTCGTACACGGAGTCAAAAATAAGGGCCTTGAGCGGCTTTCCGGAATCCCCGGTAGGTGCGGGAATTTCGTCGACAATCTTGTCGAGGACCTGGTTCACGTTCAGGCCGGTCTTTGCCGAGATGCGCGGAATCTTGTCGGGATCGTAACCGAGCAAGTCGCCCACGAGTTGCGCGTAATGGTCGGGCTGTGCGCCCGGCAGGTCCACTTTGTTCAAAACCGGAATGACGGTGAGGTCATTCTCAATGGCGAGGTAGAGGTTCGAGAGCGTTTGCGCTTCAATACCCTGGCTTGCGTCCACCACCAAGATGGCACCTTCGCAAGCGGCGAGGGAGCGGCTCACTTCGTACGTGAAGTCCACGTGCCCCGGGGTATCGATCATGTTCAAAATGTATTCTTGTCCGTCTTTTTCGTACACCATGCGGATGGCATGTGCCTTGATGGTGATTCCGCGTTCACGTTCCAGGTCCATGTCGTCCAAAAGCTGGTTCATCATCTCGTTCTTGGAGACTGTCTTGGTGAGTTCGATCATGCGGTCGGCGAGCGTGGACTTGCCGTGGTCGATGTGTGCGATAATGCTGAAGTTACGGATATTGTTGTTTTGCGGCATAGAATTCTTGTCGTTTGTTTTTTGCAGCCACAAATATAGAAATTTAGGCGCGATGCGGTGAAAATTTAGGGTTGGAGCGTTGGTTTGCGTTTGTAAAAAGCGCGAAAAATATCTATATTCTGTCGGGTATGAATTTGCTTAAAAAGTTTTTGCTATGCACCGCCTTCCTGGGACTGTATTCCTTGTCCTTTGCCGAAGGAAAGGTGTTTAATAAAGATTATTCTGGCATTACAGCTATTGAAGCGATTATTACAACGCATGAGGGCGAAATTGTCTTGGATTTAGATTTCAAGGCTGCCCCTAATACGGTTGCGAATTTCGTGGACCTCGCCGATAAGGGCTTTTACAATGGACTTGTGTTCCATAGGGTGATTCCTGGATTTATGATTCAGGGCGGAGATCCTGAAGGTTCTGGCAAGGGTGGCCCCGGCTATGCCATCGATGATGAAATTTCGGATCTCAAGCATGAAACGGGTGTTATTTCTATGGCCAATTATGGTCCGAACACCAGTGGATCCCAGTTCTTTATTACGCAGTTGCCTCAGCCCCATTTAAATGGCAAGCATACTGTTTTCGGTAAGGTGTTGAGCGGCCAGGATGTTGTTTGCCGCATCGAGCCGAACGATCCCATTATTAACATCAAAATCGTGGAAAAAAAGTAAGCTATGAGTTCAAAAAAAGCGTCTAGTGCAAAGAAGCCCGCAGCTAAGGCTGCTCCGGCCAAGAAGGCTCCGGCAAAGGCCGCCCCGGCGAAGAAGGCTCCCGCTCCGGCCAAGAAGGCCCCGGCAAAGGCCGCACCAGCAAAGAAGGCTCCTGCTCCGGCTAAAAAGGCCCCGGCAAAGGCCGCTCCGGCAAAGAAGGCTCCTGCAAAAGTTGCACCTGCGAAAAAAGCTCCGGTGAAGGCCGCGCCTGCAAAGAAGGCTCCTGCAAAAGTTGCACCTGCGAAAAAAGCTCCGGTGAAGGCCGCACCTGCGAAAAAGGCTCCGGTTCCGGCAAAGAAGGCTCCTGCAAAGGTCGCACCGGCAAAGAAGGTCGAACCTAAGGTAGACAAGAAGGCTCTTGCGAAGGCCGCCGCCGAAAAGGCCGCTGCCGAGAAGAAGGCCGCCGCCGAAAAGGCCGCTGCCGAGAAGAAGGCCGCCGCCGAAAAGGCTGCCGCCGAGAAGAAGGCCGCCGCCGAAAAGGCTGCCGCCGAGAAGAAGGCCGCTGCCGAAAAGGCCGCCGCCGAGAAGGCTGCTGCCGAAAAGGCCGCCGCCGAGAAAGCTGCTGCCGAGAAGGCCAAGAATCCTGTTATCGAATCGATTTTGCTTGCTAACGGCAAAAAGCCAATCAAGACCATCATGTTCATCGAAGTGAAGGAAGAGGACGACAAGGCCAACCAGAAGAAGGTTTCCTCGGAACTCAAGCAGCTCGAAAAGAAACCGACTTCCGCTATTCGTCATAAGCTTTCCCTCGCCGAAGAAACGCAGGAAGAATTGACCGAACGTATTTTGAAGGAACTTGAGGAACAGAACCTCGCGTTCACGCGTGAAGCCGCCACACAGATGTGTACGCGCTGCAACCGCAACCTCGTGTCTCCCGACTTCTGGGTCGACAAGCACTTGGGTTATTGCGAAGAATGTGCCGCAATTCTAAAGCTTGGCCAGTCCAAGGAAGCCCGTAAGGTGGAATACCAGATGGGCGCCATGGGCGGGGACTCGCTTGACGAGGCTGATGAAGACAGCGAATTTATGGACGGACCGGATGCGGCCGACCTGAAGGAAGCTGAAGAAGAACTCGCCGATATGGACGATTAATTTATCGCGAGTCGGCGATTAATGTCGCAGTTCGGCGATTAATGTCGCAGTTCGGCGATTAACGTTGCAAACCAGCGTTCTACGCCGCGAGTTGTTAAAATTGTAAATCGCAAAAAGTTACCTACCGTTGGTGGGTGACTTTTTTTTACGGATAAAATAAAAAAATACCGTCCAAATTCAGTGAAATCGAATTATGGACGGTATGTTTTGTCGAAAATGCAAAAAAGGATTTAGTTCACCTTGCGCATCACGCCAATCACGCGGCCGGCAATGGAAAAGTCCTTGTTGCTCTTTACGATGATCGGGCGGTACTTGGGGTTGGCCGGACGGAGTTCAATGTGGTCCGAAAGCGGCTGGTAATATTTGACCGTGGCTTCGTTATCGATTTGGGCCACGACGATTTCACCGCGTTCTGCGGATTTTTGCTGTCGAGCGAAAATCAGGTCACCGTCAAAGATGCCTGCGTTAATCATGGAATCGCCCTTGACGCGGAGTGCAAAAACGTCGGTGCGGCAGGCGAGGAAATCGCGGTCGATGGTGACCGTACCTTCGAGGTTCTGCACGGCGAGAATCGGCGTACCGGCGGCGACTCGGCCCACGATGGGGATTTCGATGGTGTTGCTTACGGCTTCTTCCATCGGTTGATCGTTGTCGGTGTTCAAAATTTCGATGCCGCGGCTCAGGCGAGGCGAGCGGTTGATGTAGCCCTTTTTGATGAGGGCGGCGAGAATGGAACGTACTCCATTGGTGGAGGAAATGTCAAAATGGTTGCCGATTTCGCGCACGGTGGGCGGCATTCGGTTTTCCTTGGAATACTTGCGGATGTATTCGTAAATTTCGGCCTGACGGTCGGTCAGTTCTTTGCGCTTGCTATTGTCTTCCATTTTAAGCCTCGTCAAAAAAGGTGCTTGGAATTATACCTTTATAAATATAATGCACAAAAAGGCATTTGTCAATAGGTTCACTGCACAAAAATGCAAAATTTACAATTTGTCCTAATTTGCGTAACTCGCCTTCTAATGTTTTAAAATTTTTTTTTTAAAGTTCTCTTTGCAGAGTGGATTTTTTTATAATTGAGGCAAGAGAAGAAAGAATATATGAATTCAAAAATTTTGTTTTTGTTGTTGGTCTTGACTGTAACGGGCGCTTTTGCGGAACCTCAAAAGGGTTCTATGCGCGATTCACGTGACGGTCGCAGTTATAAAACTGTTGTTGTCGGGTCCATTACATGGCTTGCCGAGAATTTGGCTTTTAAGGCGGATGGCAGCGCCTGCTACGATAACAAGGCCGAGAACTGCAACAAGTATGGCCGCCTGTACAATTTTGAAACTGCTTTGAAGGCGTGCCCGTCGGGTTGGCATTTGCCCGATAACGACGAGTGGAAACGTTTTCGCACGTTCATTGAAGATAGCGATGGCAAGGAAGCGGCGTGGGTGAGCCTAAAGTCGCGTGACAAGTGGGACGGTAGCGACCGTTATGGTTTTGATGTGGTGCCTGCTGGTAAAGCCACCGACGAATTTGTGGATTTGGGCGTGTCGGCGCATTTTTGGAGCGCCACAAGTGAAGATGGCGATGCCTATGGCTGGCATTTGGCTCCGCCAGGGGATTTCTCGATGGATTTTGACGTGAGTACCAACATGTATTCCGTCCGTTGCGTAAAAAACTACTAGTTCACTAGCCTTCGTAAAGCCGGTTGTGCGAGAGGCAATCGGCTAATTTTTTGTATTCGACGATGAACGCTTCGCGGCTAGGTGTGTTGCCGAGGTGCCTGTAAAGGGCGCTCGCGAGGGTGCCGCGTTCAAGCATCTTGTCGAGGAAAGTCCGTGAGACTTCGGTGATGTCATTTTTGACGACGCTGTAGATGTGCTTCCAGATGTCGCCTGCGGAGACGGCGCAGTTTTTGGCCGATTCGGGCGAGGTCGTGGCGGACATGCCAAAGAGTGCCTGGAATTCGGGCCAGTCTATGACCGTATTTTCGGCGTCCTTTGCTGTGCGTACCAGGAGATTGGCGAGCTTGTCTGTGTCGATGGCGCGAAGTTTTTGGCGGTATTCCTTCATTGACGAGACGTTCGTCGCAAATTTTGCAACAGAGAGCGCCTTGAGTGTTGCGATTTCGAGCTCGACGATGGCGATGTCTGCGTTTGGGCATTCTTGAATGTCGACCAGTCGGATTTCAATGGCCCCGCGGTCAAAGCGGGCTATGGCTCCGCGGCTATTCAAGAAGAAGTGATTCAGCAAATGCTCTGGATCGTGCGGGGCGATGTCGGCCTTGACCTTTTCGAATATGACCTTATTGTAATCGTCGTAGGTGTAGACGGGTTCGGGAATGACTTTCCCCGCGATGCTCGGGATTTTATCTTGGTTGTGGCGGTATGTTTCGATTCGAGCGTCCAAAAATCCGCTGAATTTTCCGTCCAAATATGGGCTGCTCGCGGCAATGGCGGGTAGCAGCGGCAACATGACGCGGATGGTGGCGTGCAGTTCGCCGAATTCCTCGTCACCGTCAAACGAAAGGTTCACGTGGGTGGATTGCAGGTTCGACCATCCGTGGCCATTGCAGTTAAAAATGCGGTCGTAGGTATCGTAGATTTCTTTGCATTCGTAGGGCCACAGTTCTTTTTCGCTCGGGTCCATAAAGGGGTGGGCCGCACTCGGGAGGAGCATCGCGTTAATCTTTTCGAGTTTCTTGTTCGCTCGACGAATTTCGTGATGAAATCGCGAACCAAGTCCATTGAAGGTCGACCTCGGGTTTGCGCACTTGAATTCCAGCACATGGCTCACGAGCTCGTTCGAAAGTCCAATGTCATCGTACTCCACGTCGGAACGCTGGTTGCCGTCGCTGTCTTTGCCGAGCGGAACATCGGCGCGGGGGAGCACCTGCAGGGTGTCCTTGTCCACAATCATGAATTCCATTTCGACGCCAAAACGTTCCCAGAGTTTGTATGTCATAATGAACCTGTAAATAACTGATGTTTGGTTGAGCGCATTTTTAGATGTAAAATTCCCGGTCGTGCTGCAGAATCTTTTGCTGTGCTGCGTTCAGGCGGTCTTCAATGCGGTGGCGCAGCGAACGCATTATGGCGAGGTAAATTTTCTTTTTGGCGACCTGGTCTTCGATGCCCGCGTCAATATTCGGGTTGTCGTTGACTTCAATGACCATCGGTTTGCCGTTGACTTCCTTGATGTCTACGCCGTAGAGGCCGTTGCCAATCATGGATGCCACGCGGAGGGCGGTTTTTACCACACCATGCGGAACCATTTCGATGGAAACCGTGTCGAACATACCGCAGATTTCGTCCTTGTCGGCGGAGTTCCAGTTGTAGATTTGCCAGTGGTCCTTGGCCATGTAGTATTTGCAGGCGTAGAGCGGCTTCCCGTCGAGAATGCCTATTCGCCAGTCAAATGCGGTTGGCGTGTATTCCTGTGCAATAAGCAGGTCACTTTTTTCGAACATTTCGTCCAGGGTCTTTTCCATTTCGACCTTGTCGTTCACCTTTTTTACGCCGAGCGAGAAACTGGAATCCGGAGCCTTGATGACCATCGGGAATCCGAGTTCCTTGGCGAGCGTGTGGCGGTTTTCGCTGTGGGCGATAATCGACTTGGGGGCGGGAATTTTACCTACGGTCATGAGTTCTTGCAGATAAACTTTGTTGGAACAACGCAAAATTGAGTCTGGGTCGTCTATGACGGCAATGCCTTCGCTTTGGGCGCGTCGAGCAATGGCGTAAGTGTGGTGGTTTACGTTCGTTGTTTCGCGAATAAAAATGGCGTCGAATTCACCCACGCGATGGTAATCTTTTTTGGTAATCAGTTCTACGCGGAAACCGGTCTCTTGCGCCGCTTCAATAAAGTTGTGAATAGCTTCCTTGTTGCTCGGCGGTTCCTTTTCGTCAGGATTGATGAGAATGCCGAGATCGTAGAGGTATTCTTCGCTCTTGTTCGAAACAAAGCGCGTTTTTTCAAAGTATTCCTGGGCGAACCGGTCCACCATGTCTTTGTGGTTTTCTGGAATTTCGTCTACGCAAATGGGGCGGATGCTTTGGATGAACCATTTTTGCTTGAATACAAATTTGGCACGGAGTAGCGGGGCCTGAAAAATGCGGTAGAGTTCCTGCGAAAGTTCCAGGTACTGCGGGCTTACGTTTTGACCAAAGTAAATGGAAAGTACGAATTCCGTACCGGTCAGGTGCTTGAGGTTCCTTTGAATGAGTTCGTCAATTTCGTCGCTCACGATTTTCACCACGGCAGGGGCCTTGAAGTCGCGCATGCTCTTTACGTTCGGGATGACCTTGTGGCCGCGTGCTTCGGCGAGGAGTGAAACGTAATAGCCCTTGCTCTGGTAACTGTAGTCACGGCAAAGGTTAAAAACGCGAACATTTTTTTCTTTGGTGAACTCGTGCTGGGTCAGGTAATCTTTAGCCGATATAATGTCAGCTTCGGGGATGTGAAACTTCCAATTCTTTGGATTGTTTACGACAATGATTTTTTTCATTTTTTTAGGGGTGCTTGGAAACTTCTCGAGGCGCGCAGGGCCTTGCGATTAAAAGAGAAAAGTTTCTATCGAAATAGAGTCTAGAAATCTACTTCCTGTTAAAATGCGGCGGTGGGGGAGCCGACGTTTTCGGGACTTCCGCCAAATGCGCGCAAAAACTATCAAATAAAATGTCCTGTGGCAAGAGATTGTCACAGGACTGTGTGTTTTAGAGAGGAAACAAGTTCGCTTTACTTGAAGTTCGCGGTAATGGTCGTGCCGCTATTCGGGGTCACAAGTCGCGGGTTTTCGCTAGAGCCGTCGCTCCAACCATTAAAGATGCTTCCGTTGGTCGGGACTGCCGTGAGCATGAACGACGTATTGCTGTAGAATTTGCCGGAATAACTCTTGCTCGGGAGCTTGGCTCCGTCAAGCAGAATTTCACCGTTGCCGCTAGCCGAAATTGTTACGTTGATTTCTCCGGAGAGGCCAAAGTACTGGGCTAGTTCTTGCTTAAAGGTTTCCGTACGGTTTCTGCCGAAGGTGAGCAAATCGGAACCATCTGGAGACCAGTTGAAGTTGGACTGGTTGCGTGGCCAGCGCTGTTCGTCGCGCTGCTGCTCGGAACTCGGGATGGAGTTTCTCATGGCTTGGACGGCGCTCTGGACTTTTTCGTATGTCAGGTAATCGTTCAAAAGGATGCTTGCCTGATTAATGAACAGACGCCTGAATTCTGGGTTTGCGAGCAACTTTTTGAGCATGTTTCCTATAGTTGTATTCGCTCCGCCCATGCCGAAGCCCATACCACCGAATCCGCCCATGCCGCCCATGCCGCCGAATCCGCCCATGCCTGCACCAGGATTGTTTGCTCCAGGATCGCCAGCATTGTTGTTGCCGCCGTTGTTGTCCATCGTGGCGCTACCAAGTACCCACTGGAACATGTTTTGGCTTTGGACGTCAAACCCGGTAATGCCCGGAGTAAAGCCGTAACCGTGGTCTACGTCAAAAATCATGAACTTGAAAGGATTGCCGTTTCCGCCCCAAGCGCGAATGTTGTTGTTTGGCCAGTCACCGTTGTGGATGTACATTTCGGCAATCATGTACTGGGCAAAACTGACTACGTTCATCTTTTGTTTAAGTTGTTCGTACTGCTGGTTGTTTTCGCCTTCAAAGTTACCGCTGGTAATTTGATTGACCAACTGGATGAATTCGCTTGGGTCGGCACCGTTTGTACCGCTGGCTTCCCAACCGTTTTGGCACCCAGCGCCTTCGCTGCAGTTTTTCACCACGTTGATGCTCTTGGAATCAATGCCGTAGTTGGTTTCTACGAAACTGCGGTTTAAACGCTCGCGCATATCGTGAATGCCAAAGTATTCGCCGTTATAGAAGACTACGACCTGGTGGCTGCGCTGGTAATCGACTTCGGTCCCTTCCATGAGGCTAGTGAGCATGGCGTCGCCAAAGTAGTCTGTCCAGAAACGGTTACCATTGTTGCGGAGGTTGAAGCTTTTGAACTTTGTTGTCTCGGAACGTGTCTTGAACAGGGAGTATTTGATTTTCTTTTCACCAAAGTCGTCCTTGTCAAGCTTGATGGCGACGGATTTTTTGGGCTTGTAGCGGCTGTAGTTTCCGATAATCGAGATGCCTGCGTCCGTTTCCCATTCTTTGGTTTTGGATGAACTGCCGTTTTCAAAGTATTCCACATGAACCGGGAGTTCCGTATCCTTCCAGAAGTTGGCCTGCTTGCAGGGTTCGGTACATTTGGGGTTGCTGTTGTCGGTGACGTTTCCAAAACCGCCCATATCCCACATGCCGCCGCCATTATTGTTCAGCGGACCTGTTGCGTAAAGGCCGTCGGTAGAGTCAAACATGTCGTGATGGTTGACCGTGAGGGCGATGACCGTCATGTTGACGTTTTCGTTAATAAAGTAGGTCTGTGTAGAAGTGCGTTCGGCCTGACCGTTCACGAATTCAGAGCAGCGTATGACCGTGTTTTGCGTGATGTTCTTTGCGGAGGTGAACTGCTCGGAATTTGGAGTCGGAATGGACCCGTCAAAGGAACAGCGGATTTCACCGCCCAAAGTGGCTGTGGGCGGGTTCACGGTGAGGCTTGAATAGAATCCTGCCGGAGGCAAAAGTGAAGCGTCGTTTGTAGCTTTTTTGCTAGAAGAGGACACTGGCGCGGGCGCAACGCTGGAACTGGATTGCGTAATCGGATTTTGCTGCTGTTGCTGGTTTGGATCGACGACGGCCGAAGAAGTCACCTGGCTGTTTCCGCTTGTCGGGGCAATTTGTCCGTTGTCACTCGATGCGGGATTCGTCCCCGTTTGTTCCGTGAGCTCCGAAAAACTGGAACTTGGGTCAACGGGTTGGTTGGAGTCAGAAGAAAAATAGGGATCGGTAGGCTGGTTCGGGTCAACGACAATAACGTCGTCATTAATACCCGGGGCAACTGCATTGTTGTCTGTCGCCTCGTCAGAAGAACAGCCAACCCAAATTAGGCTTGCCGAAATAAGCGAAAACAAATAAGAATGTTTGTTCATGTCGTTTCCTTATTGCTATACACCCACCCAAACACGAACACGTCACAAACATCTTTAACACCATTAATAATGTATATTTTTGTGCAAGAAAAATTTCCGAAATTATGAAAAAATTTCGTTTCATTGTATAAAAATTAAGGTTTTTGCGTAAATTTTTGTGTAAAATGACGATTTTGCGTATTTTTGTATATTTTATTTAATAAAGATTTATCACAAAAGTGTTGGAGGTGTTTATGCAGATTGAGTCTTCTCTGGAAAATGGGGCTTTGAAGGTCGCTCTCGATGGGCGCTTGGATTCGACGACCGCAGATGAATTAGGTGCTTTTTTCGAAAAAAACTTGGACGATAAATTCACTAACATTATTTTGGATTTTGAAAAAATTGACTTTGTTAGTTCCAAGGGTATTCGCGTTATTGTCGCTGCGTATAAAAAATTGGGGGGACGTCCAATATCTATTGTAAATAGCAATAGTTCCGTAAAGGAAGTGTTTCGTTTATCGGGTTTGTTCAAAGTTTTTGACGTAAAGTGAAAAAGCCTGGTATTACAGATTCTTTTTTATTAAAAGATGTACTGAAAAAAAACGAGGTTCACGCCAATCGTTATTCTGAACGTATTGTAATTTTTCTGTTCCTCTTTTATGTTGTAATTGCCGTTTTGAATTATCTGGGCTTGTACGAAAGGGATGTTCCGGATAACTATCAAATTTATTTTGCTTTAGCCTCCATTTTGGGTGTCGGCGTTTTGGCGGGGCGCTTTATCCCGTCTTCGGCGCAAAAATGGGTGCTCTTTGTGGCGTTCATTTTGTCGAACGCAGTTTGTCGTTGCTTTTTCTATGTGTTTTCGACGCTCATTTATACGATTCCCATTTTTTTGAGCGTGGCTTACTACAATAAAAAGTTCACTTGGCGCATTTCAATTGTGGCTTGGTGCTTTTTCTTGGCGACTGTTGCATTTGTTCGAAATACGCATCTTGCGTCGCATTCTATTGAATTTATTTTGTTTGCATCGGCGCTTCCGCAGACCATTGTGCTTCTTTTGTCGGCTTTGGTTTGTACGCGCATTGCCGGGCTTGGACGAGTCCTTGTGGTCAAGCAATCTAAAAATGCGCAAAAGATTTCGCAGATGGAACAGGAGATTGCTCTTTCGGCCCATATCCAGAGCAATGCCTTGCCTTTGCCGGAGTATGCAACGGCGAATGGCGAAATGAGCTTGAAGGCGGCAATGATTCCCGCTAAAGAAGTGGCTGGCGATTTTTACGATTACTTTATGATAAACGACTTTACGTTGGGCGTTTTGGTGGCGGACGTTTCGGATAAGGGCGTCCCTGCGGCAATGTTCATGATGTCGGCGCGAAATAGCATTCGATATGCTGCGCAAGATGCCAAGACTGTCGAAGAAGCGATTCGCATTGCTAATAAGTTGTTAATCCAAAATAACGATGGCGACATGTTTGTGACGCTTTGGCTGTGCGGTATAGATATTCGCACTGGGCTTGCCCATTATGTGAATGCCGGGCATTTGCCGCCGATACTTAAACGGGCCAACGGTCGAATTGAAATGATTGAAAATGAGCCTGATTTATTTTTGGGTGTTTTTGAATCCATGGAACCTCGTGCTTACTTTTTTCAAATGCAAAAAGGCGACCAACTGCTGCTTTACACCGATGGCGTAACGGATGCCGAAAATATTTATGGGGCTTCGTTTGGTCTTGGGCACTTGATTCAAGTTTGCAGGGGCGATAGGGTTGATGTTGATCTTTTGTGTGATGGCGTGGTCAAGGCGGTTCATGAATTCAGGGAAGGTCGTGAAATTTTTGATGATATGACAGTTCTTGCGGTTGAATTCCACGAAAACTTTGTGCCGATTTATTTGAAAATGGATTTGCCTGCTAAGCAGGAGTCCGTTTCGAAGGTCATTGATGCAATTAACGAAAAACTAGAAAGCGTTGATTGTTCCGAAGAAAACCGCAAGATTATTGATGTGGTCATAGATGAAATCTGCGTGAACATTGTGGATTATGCTTACGACGGACAAGACGGCAATATGGAAGTTGAAGCCGAAATTGGCCCCAACTACATAAAAATGAAGTTTTTGGATTCTGGTAAGGAGTTCAACCCGTTGCTTGTTAAAGAGCCCAGTGAAGACGATTTGCTGGTCGAGGGTGGGCTTGGGATCCACCTGGTACGAAACATGGTGGGCTCCATGGAGTATGAATACCGCGATGGCAAAAACTGCCTTACGATTTTAAGGAAAAACTACTAATTAAAAAGGTAGGATGGCGGCTAACGCTGCTACGAGAATTCCTGCGTAGATTCCGCCCAGGAGGTCGTCGGCCATGACGCCCCAAGCGCGTGGAAATTTTTCGAACTTGTGGATGCCGAGCGGCTTAAGAATGTCGAAAAAGCGGAATAATGCGAAGGCGACCGATGAATTCTTGGAATTGGGCGTTTCGGCACATTTCTGGAGCGCAACCGAAGAAGATGGCGATGCCTACGGTTGGCATTTGCAGCCGCCCGGAGATTTCTCCCGTGACTTCGACGTTAGCACGAATATGTATTCCGTTCGATGCCTGAAGGATTACTAAGAGCGCGAAACGTTAATGACGACGTGTCTATTCCAGTATCGGGTCCGTTAGAATCAAAACGAAAACAGATAAAAGCCAGAAAATCAAAACGCTGATGGCTGAGTAGATTCCCCCAAGCAGGTCGTCGGCCATGACGCCCCAGCCCTTGGGCAATTTTTCCAGTTTATGAATTCCAAGAGGCTTTAAGATATCGAAGAACCGGAAAATTCCGAAAGCCACCAAGAGAATCCAGGGATATTCGAGCATGTTCCCGAGGTCAACAAAGGCGAGCGCCATCCACACGCCGCAAACCTCGTCTATCACGATCCACCCGGGATCTTCCGTACCAGTGTCCTTCATGGCCTTATTCACAAAAGGAATTGCCACGAAGAACAGGGCGATGGCCGCGATGGAGAAAAAGTGGTGGAAGAATTCATGGAGATAGGGGCCGAGCACTGTTCCTTCACCAAGATGGATTCCGTAATGGTAGCAGAACCAGGCGATGGGGTAGGCGAGAATGGCCGCCGCGAGGCTTCCCATGGTGCCGGGAGCCTTCGGACTCATTCCCGAACCGAAGAAGGTGCAGAATAGGGTGGTGAACCAGTCCGTTTTGCGCCACTCGTGCGGGACACGTTCTTTGCCATATTTTTCTTTAAGTTCAGCTTTATTCATGGAATAGTGGTTAGTGGTTGGTGGTTAGTGGTTAGGTTTTATAGTTACGCGGCTGCGCCGCCATTATAAATCCTGTTTACTGCATACTGTTTACTGCATACTATCAAGTGGTTGGTGGTTGGTGGTTGGGTTTTATAGTTACGCGGCTGCGCCGCCATTATTTCATCTCTCGTCTTTGCAGCTTCGCTGCCAAATGCTGGGCTCGGCAATGGGTCTGCAAGCAGCCCCGCTGCACTCGCCCCACGCATTTGTCGTCTGTAGGCCGAAGGCCGTTCTCTCGTCTAATCCAGGCCATGGCGATTCAGCGACTTCCTTGATTTTGGCGGCTTGGGCTTCACGTTTCTTTTTCCAGTTTTCGAACTGTTCCTTGAAGGCTGCGCGCAGGCGTTCCATGCCGATGTTTTCCTTTGCGCTT
>JAKSIM010000028.1 GCA_024398845.1 Fibrobacter sp.
GAAATCGATTTCGTATTTCTTTTCCTGTTCCTGGTTTTCGGGATGAAACTTGAACTTGTGAAAATACAGTTTGTGTCCGTTGCATGCAAGCATTTGTGCGACCATATTCTCGTAGAGAATGCCGAGATTTGTAGAGGTCTTGTCAAAAATGATGCTCTTGTAGAGATTATCCTTGTTTTCCAGTTTCATCATCTGCGTTACAAAAAGTCCCGTATCCCCCTGATATAGCTTAAAGTTGCTGCGGTCTGCATAAAGTTCCAGGGCTATGTCGGGTTCTGTCACGTTCACGCAAATGTTGCCAATCATGGACTCGGCGACAAAATCTACGGCATCAACAAAATTGCGGTAACGGGCGTTTTTATCAATCAGTGAGAATTTGAAAATGGCATTGCGCTTAGCGAGCTGTTCCGGAATTACCTTAAACACAACGGACGACTTTTCTCGATTTTCATTATCGTATTTTCGCAAATCGTTTTCATAGAGGTCCAGAATATCCTGCTTAATGGAATCTATTTCCGAATAGGATTTTCCTTCGATGTATGCAACAACTGCTTGGGGCATGCCTCCGACGGCCATATATGTTCTGAAGAGTTCCATCATGCGCCGGTGAATGATTTCTTGAAGGGGCTGCTTTTTTGTGAACGCCTCCCGGATGGTTTTGTAGGCAAAAGAATTTCCCGTCACATTCAAAAATTCCTCAAAGTCAAGAGGGTACATTTTTATGCGACGCTCTTCCGAGGGAATCAAAATGTCCTTGACATTTTTTTTGATGGAAATGAGCGACCCCGTCTCGATATAGTCGTACCGTCCGTCTTTCACGAGTTTTTTAATGGCTTGACGCGCCTTGGGGTAAAGTTGCACTTCGTCAAAAATGATGACGGACTTTCGGGGAGCCAGAGTCTTTCCCTTGAGCAGGAATAGATTTTGGAAGAAACGATCCAGATTTCCGATGTGCTTGAAGTTTTCCAGGACGGAATCGTCCTCTTCGGAGAAATCCAGTAGAATGTAATCGTCATATTCATTTTGAGCAAATGTTTCGGCTAAGGTGCTTTTACCTATGCGGCGAGCGCCTTCTATGAGGAGGGCTGTTTTTCCTCCCGTTTTTTTCCAATTCAACATTTTCTCATAAAATTTTCTTTGTATCGCCATATACCGAAATATAAAAATCTTTTCGCCTGTTTTTGCACGAAAAATAAAAATCTTTTGAAAATATACCGAAAAATGAAAATCTTTTTAGGTGATTTTGCACGAAAAATAAAAATCTTTGAATGTTTTTGCTCAAAATCGGCGGGGCGGTGTTGCCAGGGATTGTTTTGCGTTCATTCCGTAAAGTTTCAAAATGAACGCTCTTTTTGATTCTTTTTGGAATTTTGACATTGCAAAATAATGCTGAATTTCGGCATATTGAGGGGTAAAATGCCGAATTTGGGCCGTTTTAACAGATTGTAGCGAAATTCGTACCGGTTTCGGCGTTTTGGCACGGTTTTCGCAACAGTGGGGCGGAAAAAACGCGTACCCGACGCAAATGAGGTAAATATGTCTGATTATTCTTTTGATGCAGAAAAAGTGCTTGCGAAGGCCCAGAGCTTGATGGACCGGAATTCCAACATTTACCTGGGGGCGGCGCATTTGGCGGTTGGCCTCGTGGAAGCCCCTGATGCGACTCTCAAGAAGCTTTTCAAGAGCAAGAATGCGAAGGCTACCGATATTCGCGGGCGCCTGGAGCCGTTCGTGCAGAAGGTGCCGCGCAGTACGGGCGTGAATCCGGATGCGCAGCCGGACAGCGATTTGAGCCGTATTTTGCGTGCGGCGTTGCAGGCGGCAAGGCAGGTGAACCGCATGGTTTCCCCGGGCGACATGCTGGTTGCGCTCATGAAGTTTACGGGCGACCGCGCGCTTGCGAAGATTTTCGAGGATGCGCTGGGTTCTGCCGAGGTGGTGGAAACGTGGCTTTCGGACCCGTTTGCGGGTGCCGCGAATGCCGAGGAGCAGTCGCCCTTGAAGCAGTTCGGTCGCGAACTCGTGGAGATGGCCGCCGACGGAAAACTTTCGCCGGTGATTGGCCGCGAGGAAGAAATCCGCCGCGTGATTCTGATTTTAAGCCGCAAGACGAAGAACAATCCGTGCCTGGTGGGCGAGCCGGGCGTGGGGAAGACCGCCATTGTGGAAGGCCTTGCCGAACGTATTTACCGCGGCGACGTGCCCGATGCCCTGAAGGGGAAAAAGCTTTTTGCCTTGGATTTGTCCGCCCTGATGGCGGGCGCCAAGTATCGTGGCGATTTCGAGGAACGCCTCAAGTCCGTGATTGACGCGATTGAAGAAGACGGCAACACGATCATGTTCATCGACGAATTGCACAATATTGTGGGGGCTGGCAAAACGGAAGGCTCCATGGACTTGGGCAATATGCTCAAGCCGAAGCTTGCGCGTGGTGAACTGCATTGCATTGGTGCGACGACGACCCAGGAATACCGCAAGTACATCGAGAAGGATTCCGCGCTTGAACGTAGGTTTCAGCCGGTGCAGGTGACGGAACCTTCGGAAGACGAGGCGATTTCCATTTTGCGCGGCATCAAGGATGGTTTTGACGCCCACCATGGTGTGCGCTTGCACGACAATGCGCTTGTAGCTGCGGTGAAGCTTTCGAACCGCTATATCAGCGACCGTTTTTTGCCGGACAAGGCGATTGACCTGATTGACGAGGCGGCGAGCCTTGTGAAAACGCAGATGGACACTGTGCCGGAAGCTTTGGATACTTTGCAACGTAAGGAACTCCAGATGAAAATCGAGGAGCAGGCGCTTTCGAAAGAAACGGACGAAGTTTCTGTACGCCGCCTGAAGGAACTGCGCGAGGAACTTGCGCTGACGGGTGCCGCCGTGAAGGCGATGCAGGCCCGCTGGCAGGATCGCCGTGCCGCATTTGCCGAAGTCCAGGACTTGAAAAAATCCTTGAAGGCGGCGAAGGACGAGATGGAACAGGCCGAAGCCCGCTACGACTTGAACCGCGCCGCCGAACTCAAGTACAACAAGATTGTGAAAATCGAAAAGGAAATTGCCGAAAAGACGGCGGCGCTTTCGAAGTCCGCCGACGCAAACGACTTGAGCGAAGAGGTGACCGAAGAGACGATTGCCCTTGTGGTAAGCCGTTGGACGGGAGTGCCTGTGACTAAGCTTTGCGAAGGCGAAAAGGCGAAACTTTTGAAACTCGACGAACGCCTGCATGCCCGCGTGATTGGCCAGGACGATGCCGTGGAAGCCGTTGCCGAAGCCATTTTGCGCAATCGCAGCGGACTCAGCCGCGAAAACGCTCCGATTGGAAGTTTCCTGTTCCTCGGCCCGACGGGAGTCGGCAAGACTGAACTTGCGAAGGCTTTGGCTGTTGAACTTTTCGATAGCGAAAATGCGCTTGTGCGAATCGACATGAGCGAATACATGGAAAAGCATAGCGTGAGCCGCCTGATAGGTGCTCCTCCGGGATACGTGGGCTACGAGGAAGGTGGGCAACTCACCGAAGCCGTGCGTACGCATCCGTACTGCGTGATTCTTTTGGACGAAATCGAGAAGGCGCATCCGGACGTGTTCAATACTTTGTTGCAAGTGCTCGATGACGGGCGCCTGACCGATGGCAAGGGCCGCACGGTGAACTTCAAGAATACCCTCGTTTTGATGACGTCGAATTTGGGTGCCGAAAAGTTCCGCGAACGCGCTGCGAGTGCTGTTTCCGCGTCGGGTGCTGCTAGTACCGATGCGAAAATTATGCCAGTGACGCTTGCAGATGTCGAGGCCGATTTGCGGCACTTCTTCCGTCCGGAATTCCTGAATCGCCTGGACGAAACGCTTGTGTTCCAGAGCCTCACCAAACCGCAGATTAAGGATATCGTGAAACTCAAGTTTGCGGGCCTTGCAAAGCGTGCCGCCCGCCAGGGCATTGAAATTACGTTATCTGAAACTGCACTTGATGCGATTGCCGATGGCGCCTACCAGCCGGAATTCGGCGCGCGCCCCATCCAGCGTTATTTGGAACGCAATGTGGAACGCGTGCTTGCCCATGCCATATTGGCGGGCGAAGTCAGCAGCGCAAAACCCGCGGTCATCGATTACGACGGAACGAAGTTCGTGATCCTTAACCACTAAAAAGTGATTGGTATGCAGTGGTTAGGAATCTTTGATTCCGTAAACAGGTTTAATAATCGCGCCGAGGGCGCGCTATGAACAGGCAGCGAAGCTGCGTAACTGAAACTTAACCACTAACCACTAATCACTAATTACAGCGCCGTCATCACGTAAAGGGCAATGGTCTTTTGGTCATTGTTCTTTTCTTGCATGATGCCGATATCAAAGTCGAGACGGACGCGCGTATGGCCGAAGTTGAGTTCTAGTTTAGGTATAATGTCGGTCATAAAATCGTCTTTTAGGTGGCCCGCACTTCCCGACATATTGACTTCAATCATGGTACGGAAGGCGCTGCCAAAGTAAAGAGTCGGTGTCATGCCAAGAGAAAATTTGACGTATCCGTCTTCGCCTGTGACTCCATCCAAAAAGCCAGCGCGCATTTCATAGAAGTTCGAAAACGCCTTTGCGATAAATTGCTCGGAAGCATAAGTGAGTATGACTGCACTTCCATTATTGCGGTTAAGACCAAAATAACCGTCAAGTTCCAAAAAACTACCGCGGGATATTTTGTAGCGTCCACCAACGTCTACGGATAATTGGGTATGATCCATTTTGTTGTAGGTGAAAACATCAAGCTTTGCGCCGAGGTCAATTTCCGAAGAAATGGACGACATGATGTTTACGGGAATTAGTACATTGTCACCGAAATCGGAATTGATTCCCACACCGACACCAAATTTTGGAGCGGGCTTGTTTTCGGGACCAAAGGTGTAACGCATGCGCCAAATGGGGTCTAGGGCAAAGGCGTTTACGGCGAGAATGGCTAACAGTAGGGCAGCGAGGCGTTTCATACAATTCAAATTTAAAAATAATGACGTTTAAAATGCTAAATTTGCTGTTGTAAAAAGAGGTAATTATGGTCGAACCGCGTCCAGAACTTTTAAAACTCAGTGATTATGTTCCCGGAAAATCCATCGAGGAAATCCGCGAACGCTTTGGACTTGATAAAGTCGTGAAATTGGCAAGTAACGAGAATCCGCTCGGGGCATCCCCAAAGGCGGTGGCCGCGTTCCACGAAATTGCGGATAGTTTGCATTTGTACCCGCGCGGCGACGCTCCGAAACTCATTGATGCGATTGCGCAAAAGTTTGGCGTGAAGACTTCGCAAATTATTATTGGCAACGGCTCCGATGAAATCATCGATATGGTTGGCAAAGCCTTCATTCGCCAAGGTGACAACTGCGTGGGCATTACGCCGACGTTCTCGGTTTACAAGTTCACGACGCTCTCGAATGGTGCGGAGTTTGTGGGCGTTGGCGCAGGAGACTCCAAGACGATTTTAGATGACCTTGCCAGTGCCATTAACGACAAGACTCGCGTGGCTTTTGTTTGCAACCCGAATAATCCGACGGGCCTTTACTATAGCGAAGCGGAACTTCGCACGTTTTTGAAGAAGGTTCCGAAGGATGTACTCGTATTTTTGGACGAGGCTTATGCGGAATTCGCGACGGCTGCAGATTATCCGGATTCTACGAAATTGCTGAAAGAATTTCCGAACTTGTTCGTGAATCGTACGTTCAGCAAGATTTATGGATTGGCCGGCCTTCGTGTGGGGTATGCCATGGCAAACGAAGATGTCGTGAAAGCCATGTGGAAAATTAAGCCCCCGTTTGACGTGAACCAGGCGGCGCAAGTGGCGGCGATTGCTGCGTTAGGCGATACGGACCACGTGAATGCGACCCGCAAGTTGAATGCGGATGGATGCGCTGTTTTGACCCGTGCTTTTGAAAGCTTCGGTTTTAAGGTGCTCCCGACGCAGGGCAATTTTATTTGCGTGCATATTGGTGCCCGCGCCAAGGAACTTGTGAGTTTCCTTGAATCCAAGGGCATGATTGTGCGTGGTCTTACGAGTTTCGGTTTGCCGGAACACATCCGCGTGACGATTGGCAAACCTGAAGAAAATGAATTCCTTGTTGCACTTGTTAAAAAGTGGGTGGAGGCGTAAAATGGCTGCTCCAGAGTATCAGGAACTTTTGAAGATTGCTTTAAAGACGGCGGAACTTGCTCAGGAGAATATCCTCAAGTATTTCCAGACGGATATTGGTGTGGAATGGAAGGCCGACAAAACGCCCGTGACCATCGCCGATAAGAGTACCGAAGAAATTGCCCGCAACTTTTGGTCCAAGGAGACTCCGGACTTTGGCGTGATTGGCGAAGAGTTCGGGATTGAGAGCCCGAATGCCGAATACCAGTGGGTGATTGACCCGATTGACGGCACCAAGTCGTTTGTGCATGGAGTCCCGCTGTTCGGGACGCTCATTGCGCTTTACAAACGGAACATTCCCGTGTGCTCCGTGATTCGCATTCCCGCAATGAATACCGCCGTGTGGGCGGTGAACGGCGGTGGCGCTTTTTTGGACGGTCGCCCCGCGCATTGTTCCAAGGTCGCCCAGATGAATGATGCTCTTGTACTCTCTGGCACGGTCAACACGATGGAAACGAAAGGCTTTGGCGAGGGCTTTACGAAACTTCGCAAGAGCGCGCGTTTGTACCGCGGTTGGGGCGATTGCTACGGCTACTACCTGGTGGCCGCCGGCCGCGCCGAAGTGATGCTTGATCCGGTGGTCTCGTTGTGGGACATTGCTCCGTTCCCGCTCTTGATGCAAGAGGCCGGCGGAAAGTTCAGCACCATCGACGGAAAGACGGAACTGTTTGACGCAAACGGTCAGCCGACTGCCCCGATTTACGAAGGCTTCACGAGCATAGCTTCAAATGGCCTTTTGCACGACGAATCCCTCTCGCTATTGAAAGGCTAGTGAAGCCTTTGGGCACTTGCCTTGAGCGATTGTTCAATTGTTGCAACGGCGAGAAAAATTTTATTTGAGCATGGTGTGGACGAGTAGTGTGTCCGGGGTGAACTGCAATGTTATGGTTCCTTTTTCGGCTGTGTTTAAATAGGGAATGTGGAGAGTATCTAGCCGGTTAATGATTTGCTTACTCGGGTGCCGGAATCTGTTGTGGCGCCCGCTAGAGATGAGGGCTATTTGTGGGGCGACAGCCTCGAGGAACGGGCGACCGCTGGATGTTTTGCTACCATGGTGCCCAAGTTTTAATACATCGCTTTTGAGGTAGGCTCCATTTCGCATGATTTCTTTTTCACCTGCGGTGGTGAGATCCCCGGTGAGTACGGCGGAGTGCCCGAGGCCCTTTACACGTAAAGTAATGCTCCCTTCATTTGTTTCGCCACACCCGATGGGTTGCGGGTGGACGGCGTGAATTTCAAAATTAGATTCACTCCACGTAAAGCCGCGCCGGATGTCCCGAATGGGAATGTCCCTGCCAGATGCCTCTGCCAACGTGTTTAACCATTCCTCTTTGGGTTCCGTTCGTGCACATTCGGTTGTCCAAACCTCCTTTACCGGGAACGACGTGATGATGCTTTCGGCACCGCCAAAATGATCGGCATCGGGGTGCGTGATGATGAGGGCGTCAAGCTGTAAAACGCCGATGTGGTGGAGGTAGGGAACGATGATGTCTTTGCCGGAATCCTGTTTGTCGTTTGGGCCTGCGTCAATCAAAAAGTTTTTGCCAGAGGGAGAGGTGAGCAGAATGCTGTCGCCCTGCCCGATGTCTATGATGGTCAGTTGCCACGAGGGCCAAATGACATGGCTGTATGCGCCAATGCAAAAGAGAAAGGAAAATAAAAGAATGCAAGCGAAACTGTAGGCGCGGGCGATTGCATTTTTACGGCAGATGGGCAAGAATAAAAATGCTGCGCCTAAAATGAGCAAAATAGCGGGCCCGAACGGCCCGACGGTTATGGACGCTTCCGTGGAATCCGAGAGCAAGCGCGTGAGGAGGCTTGCTACGCGTAAAAAGAATCCGGCGGCGTAGCAAAAATGTTGGCGAAAAAAATCGATGGGGCTCAAGAGTGCAAAAAGCCCTGCCTGCATGCCCCACGAAATGGCGGGAACGACAATGATGTTTCCGAGCCAAGCGAAGGGCGAGAGCGTTTTAAAGTGATGGATTAAAAATGGAGCCGTGGCGAGAGTTGCGCATAAAGTAACGTAGGTAGGGTCCAGTATGAGTTCCTGGAATTTACTCCAAATTTTATTTTTTTGCAAGGCTTCGGGTAAATTTTTGAGCGGGTTGTGCCCGCCTCCAATCAAAATGCCGACAGTTGCTGCTACGGAGAGCTGGAACCCGGGATTCCAAATTTGCTCGGGTTCTGGAAGCAAAATAAAAAGCAGGGCGACTCCAAGGCTATTCATGGTGTTGGCGGGTTTTTGAAATAGCGTGCCGATTTGGGGAACTGCGAACATGAGTACCGCGCGTCGCACGGCGGCGGAGCCTCCAGTGATGGGTATGTAGATGAAAAGAAGAATGACGGCAACGATTCGTACAATGCGGTGGGGAAGCCCGGTTGCCTTGAGGAATACCATGAGCATTCCTGCCAAAAGTACAACGTGGAATCCGCTAATGGCTAGAACGTGAACGAGTCCAGACCTCTGGAAATCGCTTCGGAGTGCTTCGGGGATGCCGCTTTTATCTCCGGCCAACAGCCCGAGTAAAAGTCCGGTCTCCGCGGGGTCCAGGTACTCGTCGAATCTGGATTTTATCCACATGCGGAAAGCGTAAAAGCTGCGCTCGGGAATCCAGTTCCCGCGCCAGGAATCCCAATGCTTGAACTTCCCGTAGGCGTGCAACTTTTGACTCTTGAGCCAATTACGCGTGTCAAATGCGCCAGGAACCGTCGGGGGTGTAATCGGGTACCAGCTGGCTTCGTAGCAAATGGAATCGCCCGGCAATGGCATTTGCGCGAGTTCGCGTTTTTCGGTAAGACGCACGCGGTATGGGCGCGAGGGGGACTGCACCGGGCCCGAAGTTTTGAGCAATGCCGAGTCTGAGGTTTTAAGCGACGCCGAATCTGGTACTTTAAGCTGAACTGAATTCGAAATTTGAGCCGAGGCGACTTGTACAATAAAAGCGACGCCATTCGCACGCGGTAAAACCGCTTCAATGTTGCCGCAGGCGGTTGCGGGCGGTTCTAAGGTTGCGGGCGGTTCTAAGGTTGCGGGCGCGAGTGATTCTAATCTCGTGCACCGATCGCTGTCCCTTTGTGTATGGCACGCTACTCCAATGAGTAGCGTAAACAATATGGCCCATTGCACGTTTTTCGGGAAAAATCTGATACATGCGGCTACGGGGAGTAGCAAAACTAGGGCGAATTCTGGGCAATCCAATGCGGCATAAACCGCCATAAGCACAATAGCGCAGGTCAACGCGGGCTTCCCTGTAAGTGGGGCTAGCAAATCTTGCAGGGATGCCTTTATTTTACGAATCTTGGAACATTTTTGCCGTATCATTTTTGTACCTTTGTTTTATGTGGGTTTAACCCGTTTGTTCTATAAGACGGATTTTTTTGCAATAATGTTCCTGTTGAATCGAAAAAAAATTTTGGCATTTTTTGCGATTGTCTTTTTGGCGATGACCGCGTGTACGGAGGTTTCGAATCCCGAAACGGATTTATTGCCCGATAGAGAACCGCGTTTTATTCTGTTTCCGAATGATGAAGCCTTGAATGATTCCATTTCGGGCAATTTGGCGCATGGGGTAAGAATTCAGGTCCATCCGGGTGTTGACTATGAATTGTCTTTTGATGCCGAGGGCGTAAAAAATTTGCCAGTTCTCCAATTGCATCGTTTGTTTAGACGCTCGGATACTTTGTTTTATGGCGCTCGTGTAAGGGAACTCGAAGGTAGAATTAAAGGTGACCGCGTGGTTTACGACTTTTACTGCGAAGAAAAGGATATGACCTATTGGGTGACGACTTTGGTTGATGGAAATACCTTTTATGAGGGACCGGTACACCATGTAAAGCTGAAGGGTGAAGGCTCTTATTCGGACCATTTATCTATTAACCTTGTTGTTGTGGGGCTTATTGAGCCAACTACTGATGACATTGAGGTCGATAGCCTTGCAACATTGTTGTTAAAAAATTTCAGACAGTATTATACGAGTGTTACGATTGATACTCTTTATGTGCGCTATGCTCATGAACATCCCGTTTTGGGCCGTAAGTACCCTAAAGATGAACCTTGGCTTGCAGGAAGGTCTTCGGAAGATATGTACCTTACGGAATTGGGTGGCTGGCCTGAAGCTGGCGTTAAAAATGCCCTAGACATTGTGTTTGTGCATCGCATTGAAGAGGAGAACATTATGGGGTATGCGGCGCTTTATAGCGGAAATTTGGGTGGCGGCGAAAAAAGTACAGTGATTGTTGGCAGCCGAGTTTACACTTCCGGTAATAGCAAAGAAAATGCTTTGTCTTCTAAAGAAATTGTTGAAACGGCGCTTCACGAAACAGGTCACTTCTTTGGATTGCGGCATACAACGTTGACGCCAATGGATGTGGAGGCTTTTGATGATTATTCAAATTTTGAAGACGGAATCAAGGATACTCCCTATTGTATAAACCTGCTGCTTCAATCTTTCTCGGTTTCAGATAAAAGAGGGCTTGGCCGTAGGTATCGGTTTGATTCCGATGTAAATAGCATTGACGATTGCCCTGACGCGACGAACTATATGTTCCCGCTTTCGACTTCTAAATCTTTTGAGGGCTTCTCTAAAACACAACTTGAAATTATTCGTAAGAACTTGATGATAATCCCGCATTAATATGAAAGCTTCGAATTTTTGTGAACCGGCACAACTGATTGCCTTTGTCCTTCAAAAGGGCCCTGAATGGGACCCAGCAGTTCTTGAAATGTTGCAGAACACATGGGGACCGATTCGACACAAGGGTAAGCTCTTTGCGTTTGACCAAACGGAGTATTACACGCCCGAAATGGGGAGCGGCCTTTACCGCGGTGTGGTGAGCTTTGAAAAGTGCATCCCTCCCGAGACGATTGCCTTGGAAAAGGCTCGCAGCAATGCACTTGAACTTACCACCGCCACAAGTGAAAATCCTGATCACCGCCATGTGAACGTAGACATTGGTTATATGGATCTCGATAAGGTTGTGCTCCCCAGCTACAAACGCGGACCGTTTAAGTTGTATGCAGGCGAAGGTGTGTGGCTCGATATGCTTTTGACGTATGCCAAGGGCGTTTTTCACCCGACGGCGTGGGCGTTTGAAGACTTTAAGCGGAACCCGTATCAGCATGACTTGCAACTGATTCGCGAACGCTGGCGCAAGTCGGTGAAGTAGTTTACGTAAATTATTAAAAAGTCCCGGCAATTGCCGGGACTCAAATTTTTTGCTTTCACTAGGAATTACTTGCTTGCGGCCTTGGCTGCTTCGTAGGCTGCGAATTCCGCATCGGCGGTAGCGTAGGCCTTGCTGGCACGGAAGCGGGCGACATCGGCTTGTTGTGCGGCGAGTTCCGCTTCAAGAACGTCGCGGATAACCTTGGGATCCATGGCCATAACTGCATAGACCTTTACAGTATTTTCTTTGGCTTCCGTTTTAATCTTAATAATCGTTGCACCACGGAGCGTTGTAGAGACAACGTTCTTCTTGACTTCTTCAAAGTGTTGGGTCAATTCAGAACCAACTTCTTCGGCGTAGGAACGAGTCAAGTTTTGAAGCTTGGATTCCAGTTCGCGCCCCACATCGGTGCGTGCATTCAGGTCGGCTTTGTCATAAGCAATCTGTTCGTCTTGGGATTCGCCAATGCCAAATCCGGCGACAATACCCTTGTTGATGAGTTCCGTTTTTTGTTGTTGCATTTCGGCAAGTGCATCGGCAGCTTTTTCTTGCGGGGTGCTTGCGCAACCAATGAGTAATGCTGCAATGGCGAGTGCGCAAAAGAAGTGCTTCATATGTTTCTCCTTGTATTTAAATCCAAATAAAAACTATTCTAAAAAATGAATTGTGTCAATAATTTTTTTTGAATTAGGGCTAAAGTATCTTGCCGAGGGCAATGATTGCCGCAGTTCTTGCGCGGAGCCTTGTATTCCCTAAGTTCAGCAGGTGAACTTTCCCGTTAGTGAAGTTTTTGACGGTCTCGATTTCGCGAGGTGAAAATCCACCTTCGGGCCCGACCAGCAGCGTGATAGGTGTTGCATTTGGTTGGTTGGCGCAGACTTCATTGTTTTCGCGGTTCAAGCGAAAATCCCTCTCGCCATCGATGTCGCACAATATGAGGTCGCCGCTGTAATTTTCAAGCCA
Organism: Fibrobacter sp.; assembly: GCA_024398845.1. Classification (GTDB taxonomy): domain Bacteria; phylum Fibrobacterota; class Fibrobacteria; order Fibrobacterales; family Fibrobacteraceae; genus Fibrobacter. The sequence goes on from JAKSIM010000028.1 coordinate 12,287, forward strand.
GCGGTCAAATTCAATGGGGCCTTCGATGCGCGTGAGCCAAGGTTTTTTGGATTGCTTGAGACTCACGAGGCTCTTGAGCTCTGAACGTCGTACAAGCTTGTGCAGGTCGGAATCCTTGGGTTCTTGCGAGTAGTCGGTGCGCAAAAAGATGATGCTGTCAATTTCGGTTTGTGCGGCGTGGAAGACGACTTCCTCTAGGGCGTCGTCCTTGAGGCACGCGATGGCGAGGTTCACGCGCGGGCGGGAGAGCGAGGCGTTTTCGACGGCATCGACACGCACTTCGCAGGCCTTGGCGCAGGCTTTAGTGATAGTGGCGTCGGCATAATGGCCGAGCCCGTCACAAAGCTGTAGGGTGTCCCCGATGGCTGCACGGCATACGCGAACGGCGTGCGAACTTTCGTTCTCGTCAAGAATGATGGTGCCAGGCGCAATGAGCGGGCAGTAGAAGCGACTATCGGGTGTTTTCATGCTTTTAAAATTAGAAAATTTTCTACCTTTGCGAGTATGAACCATAAACCGGTAAAAGCTGTAGTCTTTGACTTGGATGGGACCCTCTATTTGAGTGGCCGCCCTTATCCGGGTGCTGTAGATACGGTTAAGCGCGTTGCCGCAAAAGTGCCTGTCTACTACCTGAGCAACAATACCAGCAAGTCGCCGGTTTTTTACGAGAACCGCCTAAAGGTCATGGGCCTTCCACTTGAGAAGGATTCCATTATTTCGGCACTGTACCTCTCGCTCGATGCCATTCACGAGAAGGGCATCAAGAATGTTTACTTCTTTGCAAACCCGGAAGTTTACGAGTGGTTCGCGGCGCAGGACCCGAGCCTCAATTTGCGTCCATCGGTCGAAGAAACGGAACTTGTGCTTATTGCCTACCACAACAGCTTTGACTATCGTGAACTTTGCGAACTCAGCTGGCGTGTGCAACGCCACATCCCGTTCTGGGTGACGCACGCAGATTTTGTTTGCCCGGACGCTCATGGGCCCGTGCCTGACATTGGAAGCTTTATGGCTCTTCTCAAGACGGCTTATGGCGTGGAACCCGAAAAGAGCTTTGGCAAGCCGAATCCGGCGATGCTTGCTGGACTTTTGAAAAATTACGAGCCCGAAGAAATCTTGTTTGTGGGCGACCGCTTGTATACGGACTTTGAATTGGCCAAGCGCTCCCAGTGCAGGTTTGTGCTTCCCTTGTGCGGCGAGACCAAGCGTGCCGATTTGGACAAGCTTGAAGTGAAACCTGAATTTGTTGTAGAGAATGTTAAAGAAATTGATTTTGACGGATTCCTTCAAGGAAAAATTTAATGAGTAGATTTTTTGCTTACGTCCGTGCTTGTTTTGGAATCCTTGCTTTTGTTTTTGTGGCTTCGTCTTTTGCCGCGAATGTGGCCGTGGCGGTGTCGCTTCAGCCCTACGCGAATATTGTGAAGAACGTGGCGGGTGACCGTGTTGATGTAGTTACGCTTTTGCCGCCTGGTGCCGACCCTCATACGTTTGAACCGAAGCCTGCAACATTGAAGGCTTTTTCTAAAGTCAACGTTTATTTTAGCGATGGCTCGGGTATGGACAAAGCTTGGATGCCTAGGTTTAAAGGCGTCAACAAAAATGTCCAGGTGGTAGAACTTTCCAAGAACATGCAATGGATCGAAGGCGAAAATCACCATCACGGCGAAGAACATAAGGCGGATGGTGCGAACGAACACGCAAACGAATTAGTGCATGAACATCACCACGAACTGGATCCGCACATTTGGACCTCTCCGAAGCGCGTGCTCTTGATTGCGCAGAATGTTTGTGATGCCCTGGTTGCATTGGACTCTGCTGGCAAGGACGTTTATACGGCGCAACTTGCAAAGTTCAAGGAACGCCTGGAGGCCCTCGACAAGGAACTTCAAGAGGCTATAGCGAAACTTCCGGTTGACCGTCGCACCTTTATTGTGTTCCATCCATCGTATGGTTACTTTGCAATTGACTACGGCATGAAGCAACTCTCCATTGAGGTGAATGGCAAGGAACCCAAGCCTAAGGATTTGGCCAATCTCATTGAGGAGGGCCGCGAGCACGGGGTTCACATTGTGTTTGTGCAACCGCAGTTTAGCAAGCGTGCCGCAGGGACAATAGCCAAGGAGCTGAACGCTGTTGTAGTGACCACGGATCCTCTGGCTTATGATTTTGCCGAAAATGTTCGTACTCTGATAAAGGCTATTGCGCAAGCCGCGCAAAAGTAAATGCAAAAATGACTTCTGCAATTGACATCAAGAATCTTTCTTTTGCGTACAACAAGTCGCCCGTTTTGACAAACGTGAATCTCTCGATTGATGAGAATGATTTTGTGGCGATTATTGGCCCGAATGGTGGCGGCAAGTCTACGCTTATGCGTTTGATGGTGGGCCTTTTGAAACCCAAGGATGGCGAGGTGCGCTTGTTTGGCGAAAAGGTTCCGACCAAGAAAGTGGCTGTGGGTTACGTTCCTCAAAATACCAATAAAAATATTGAATTCCCGATTACGGTTGGGGAATGTGTAGCTACCGGTAAACTCGGCTTAAAACCGAAGTCCAGTGAAGTTGCAGCAGCTCTTGCCAAAGTCCACATGGACGGCTATTTGGACCGCCGCATGGGTGAATTGAGTGGTGGTGAACGTCAACGCGTACTTATCGCTCGTTCGCTTGTTTGTAACCCCAAGATTTTATTTTTGGATGAACCGAGCAATAATATTGATGTGGCGGGAATTGAATCGCTTTACAATATGCTTGCGGAATTCAGCGAAACCATGACTATCGTCATTGTGACGCACGACTTGATGGCATTGAGCCATAAGGTCAAGAGCGTGGTCTGCGTCAACAAAAACGTCCATTATCATGAAGGCGGGAACTTGACCGAAGAAATGCTTCATAGCACTTATGGTTGTGAAGTTGATTTAATAGCCCATGGAGTTCCGCATCGCGTGCTTGGAAGCCACGACCATACCCATGGCGGCTGTTGCGAACACCATCACGAGCACTTACACGGGAATACCCACTAGATTTTTTTTAATAAAAATATTATAATAATTGTTGAGGTTTTCAATGAATAGCTTTTTTAAGATTTTTTCGGCGTTTGCCTTGACTCTTGGTTCTGCCACTTTGATGAGTTGTGGCGATTCTTCTAGTTCCGATGTGCTCAGTCTGGATTCCTCGTTCGAAATCATATTGAGCAAAACCAATTTTTCGTATAATTCGAAAGATTCACTGATCGTTTTCAAGAAACCGGTTTGCAAGGAAGGTACCCTGGGCAATTTGGTGTGGAAGAGGGAAAGCGAAGAGCGTGATTCCATCAAGGCGTATTTGAACAAGAGTACGATTACCGTGAATGGAACAAAAAAATACACGTTCAAGGATTCCAAGTTTCCGTATGGTTTGTGGATGGTTCCGGAATATGCCGATAATAGTTTTCAGAACGCCACTCGTTTTACAGGCGATAATGTGGCCGAAGATGTGTTCCGTTACGATGGCAATTGCTTCTTGAAAAGCTTCTACTCCGTATTTCTCAAATCGAATCCGGCCTTGGTTGAAGCCAATTCCGCATTGTCTAATTTCTACAAGCGCTTTCTCTCGCCAAAAGATCTTTCTGCGTTTGACGAAAAGGCAATGTCAAATGACATTCGCGCTACGGACTGTAATGAACTCACCATGTTCGATGGTCTTGTGAAAATTACGATTGACGAATTCAGACCGTATTCTGGAAAGCTTAAGGTGGCTTATGCCGACAAGGAATGCCCTATTGATTTTAGCATTCGTTATTCGTATAATGAATCGGATTGTCAAGCCGCTTATGCTGACTTCAAGGATAGCGATGCCAAGGAATTCAGGTTTGACGATTTCTGGAAAGACGAAGTATACGATGAATATTGCGTTGAGGAATTAATTCTTAAGATGAAAAAGGAACAGAATATTCCGCTTAAAAAGAGTGCCGTTGATAAGAATGAAGCCAAGCAATTTGCCAGTGGCGTTGTGGAAGCTGTGTTTTTTGGAATTAAGTAACGGTGTTCGTTGCTAACGAAAAAGCGCCTGTTCAAGGCGCTTTTTTTGTATGAGTTTGAAATGAAAATCGTGCTTAGGCTTTCTTGGCTTTTACTACCTTGAATACGCCAAGGGCTATCAAGAGGAATGCCGCAATGAGGCTCACCTTGAGGCAGGCGTGGAACGGCGTACTGCGGTATTCCATGCGAACTTCACTCTTGCCCTTAGGAATTTCTACAGCGCGAAGCGTGCCGAACGCCTTGTAGACCTTGGCCGGAGCACCGTTGACAGTGGCGTGCCAGTAAGGGTGATAGTTTCCTGCAACAACCATGAAGCCTGCGCGGTCGCTTTCGACTTGGAATACTTGCGTATCCATCTTGGGACTTTCGACGAGTTTTGCGGAACCTTGGGCTACGCCGCCTTGGCCCTTGTTTGCCGGAGCTTCGGAGAGAATCACCTTTTCGCGGTATTCAAATCCATTCTTGAGGGCATTGATGGCTTCGGCGTCGGTTTTTACGACGGCTTCTCCATAAATGTAGGCTTCGCCCATGGCCGTGGGTATTGGCATGTAGGTAGTGCCGCGTTGGCTGTCAAAGATGATGGCGCCAATGTTCATGAGGTCCAAGAACGGATGGGCGGCGGCAGGGTCGTTTATGTTCAAAAGGTAGTTTGCATTTTGCTGACCGCCGCGGAATTCGCGGTAAGAGGCGAGTTCGTTATCGTGGAAACCATCGGCATTGCGCATGTGGTATTGCGGGAAGGCGTTACCGCTCAAAGCCTTGTTGCGAGAAAGGCTGAGTATGCGTGGCGTGCTTAGCGGATCCGCTTTGTATGGAGCCTTGATTGCGGCGATGACTCCGTTGTTCGGTTGTATGTACTCGTTTTCGGCAACGTTCTGGACAAAGGCTCCGTTAATAAAGAATAGCTCGATTCCTGCGGCGAGAGCGAGGATTCCTGCCTTTGCCGCGATGCTTCCTTTCCACTTGAAGGTTGCGAGGGTTACGGCGATGACTACGAGAATGAGGATAAATCCAGGAACGACTTTGCCTGCTGTAGCGTTCATGACGATTTCATTGAGCGGCTTAAAATACGGTGCGGCAATAGGGTCGTTTAACAGTTTTTGACCGCTCATGAGGAAAAGGCCGACAAAGGCAAATCCAACAATGATGCAAGCCTGCAAAGCGCGGTGCGTTCCCGGAAGTTTGTTCTTGAAGGCTTCTATAAAATTATTGATGTTGAATTCCTTGCCTTGATCGTCAATGCTCATGATGCCAAGACATGCCACAGCGTAAACGATGGAAACCACAAGACCAAACGGGCCGATGAACAAAGTCCAGTTGAATCGGGCGATGACGGCGAGTAATAACAGGATGGCGAACATTGCAGCTCCGTGGAGGAGTGCACGACTGCTTTTAACGGAGTCTTCTGTTTTGTCGGTTATAGTCTTGAGGACCGGAGCAGCCATCATTACGAGTAACAGCGGAAGCCAGAATAAGGCCATACCCGGGGCACGGAAATTCTTGACGCCGGGGAGAATGTTGTACCAAAGCTTAAAGAGCGGGGAATGGATTCCCATTCCATAACTGAGGGCGACGACCGCGCCAAGGCCCCAGAAACAGGCCCAGCGGCGTTTGCCTGGCAAGAACAGGCAGAGGAATCCGAGGAACGTGAGGAGGGCTCCTGCGTTGTTGTGGTCTAGTTTAAAGCTGTTGTGGCCCCAGTAGAACGGGCTTCCTTGACTTCCCGCTTCCATCATGCTGCGGTAGTCTTGCATGGAAACGTTCACAAACGAAGAACCGTTGAGGTCGTTCGTGTTTTTGTCTTGTTCATAGACGTCAACGCCTACAAACCCCGGCAAAAGCATTTGCATCATTTCTTCTTGATGCAAACACCAGCTGGTGGCGTGGCCATAGTTGGTATGTTCTCCTTCACCGCGTACGGATTGCGTTGTGGTGTAGAGGTACGGTGGAACCAACTGGAAGCAACTGAGGGCTAGGCCAAAGGCGAGCCCCGCGGCGGCGAGCCCTATGCGCTTGCCTCGCGTTTTTAAACCGTCGCAATGGAAGGCCACTTCGTAAAGCGTGTAGAATCCGGCACCCCACAAAAAGAGGTAGGTGAGCTGCAGGTGGCTCCCAAGAATCATCCAGGTAATGGATAGAGCGAGAACCACCAGGTATGCAAAGCTCGCTTCGCGTACGACTTTTCTAATAGCGAGGAGTGCGAGCGGGGCGATGGCGAAAACCATCATCTTTCCGTCGTGGCCACCGTAAATGTAGGTGAAGAATTCGGGAGAGAATGCGTAAAGAAACCCGAGTAGGGCTCCCCACCACTTGTTACCGGTGAGGTTCCAGGCGAGAAGCATGGCGCTCATGAAGGCGACCCACACGGTGAGCATGAACTTGAATCCAACGGCGCGGGCCGGGTCCATAATGTGCTGAGCCCATACGAGCGGGTGGTAGGCGTCTGCGAAGAGCGCGTCGATTGTCGGGATGCCGCCCAGTCGGCTGTCGTCCCATTCCGTGAGAACGACATTTTCGGCGCGAAGAATTCGGCTGCCGATGCCGTTTAGCTGGTCGGAGTTCAGCATAAGCTGGTTGGAGTCGAATGCGAATTCCCTGAATACAATCAGGAGAATGGCGAAAAACAATACGGCCATGGCCGCGAAGAAAGCGGGTTTCTTATTCAAAAAATTCATGCGTTGAAATATAAAAATCCCGCAGAAAATTATTCTGCGGGTAACTCAAAATGGCCGAACCATAGGTTCGGACGCTTGGCTTCACATGGAGAACAACTAGTCGAGAGTGTTTTCGTCGACCTTGCTGTACTTCAAGAAGCTGTAAATGCCGAATGCCGATAAAACGCAGATGGCTGCGATGACGAGATACTTAATGACTTTGCCCATAGATACTCCTGTTCGGTTTCTAATCTAAATCTATTTGTTTTTTTGCCAAAAAACAAGCCTAGGTCTAAAAAAAGTGAATTCTATTCGTTTTTGGTGAGAATCATGCAAATCACGGGGAGCTTTTTGTCGACTTCGTTCTCACTTGGAATAATCTCGCTTTCGATGATCTTGCAGTTGAATTCCTTCACAAAGAATTCTAGCTGGTTGCGGTCAAAGCCAAGCCAAATGTGCCCGTGCGTGGTGCGGAAGGATTCTTCTTTGTGCTGGGCCAAATCAAGCAGTGCGAGTGTTCCACCTGGTTTTAAAATGCGGATGGCTTCCTTGAGGGCGAGTCTCGGATCGGTTGCGTGGTGCAATACCTGGCTCATGAGCACGAGGTCGGCATAGTTTTCGGGGAGTCCGGTCTTTGCCATGTCGGCGACTTTCGGCGTTACGTTCTCGATGCCTCTTTGCTTTAAAATCTTTTGGAGCCCGCTAATGACCTTCGGATCGCAGTCGAGCGAAGTGACGTTCTTGCAGCGGTTCGCGAGCATGAGCGAGAGGTCGCCGCCTTCGCCGCAGCCGATATCCACGGCATTCTCGAACTGCACCATGAGTTTGCTAAAGAGGCTAATCTGAGCCTTGAGGCTTCCTCCGGCCTGGTCCAGCTTATGAATTTGCCCTTTGGTCTTGTCGGTACGTTCTTGCAAAACTTGTTCTGCGCGGCAACGGAGAATGTCCTTGTCGGCGAGTTCCCCGCAGGCGTCACGAATGACCGATAGCACTCGACTGCTCATCAGGAGTTCTTCGCTTAGGCGGTAGTAGGCCTTGATGCCGTCGCGGCGGTCTTTTAAAAGGCCGCATGCCGAGAGCTTTGCCAAGTGGCGGCTGGCGTTACTTTGATGGATATCCAGAATGTCCTTGATTTCGTTGACGGTGAATTCCGCCTGGTCCAGGAGCATCAAAATTTTTAGGCGCATCTCGTCGGAAATGGCGCCGAACAAATCCATCGTAGGAGTAATCGGTTCTCGTTGCATAACCTCAATATAAATATTTAATTTTTACTTGTGATTTTTGATGGCTTAAAAAGAATCCTTTGCGTGTGCGCTGTGGCTATCCCTGTTTGGTCGCAGACTTCGGTGCCGTTGCATTATGAACTCTCAATCAAAACAGATTTGCCGGTTGCTGCTTTGGGCGTGTTCACAAGTATTTTTGGAAATTATCGGGTGGGCGAAATGTCTGTTCCCGCACGCGAAGACATTCCAAAGATTTCTAGGCTTTTGCCGTGGGATAGGCCTATTGCGGGGCGGTACAGCGAATCGGCGGACAAGGCGAGTGATTACGCGGCTGTGTTTGGGCTTATGCCTCTTGCGCTTGGCGGCTATTCTTGGCTTGCGGGCGATGCTCGCGGTTCGGATTTTGCCTCGTACTCGCTTATGTTCGTTGAAGCGCTTGCTTTGCAGAACGGTGTAAACCTGATGGTGCGTTCTCTTGCGCTGTGGCCACGCCCGTATATTTACGCTGAGTCCGGTGACGGAGCCAAAGTGGCCGTCAAAGCGGATGGCGAAGCGTATGGAAGTTTTTTTAGCGGACACGCTTCGGCGGCGTTTACCGTAGCCGTGTTTACGGGCGAATGGTTCAGCGAGGTGTACCCGAATTCTCCGCACAAATCATTGGTGTGGGCGGGATCGCTTTCTGCTGCAGGTCTTGTTGGTGTACTTCGCATTGCCGCTGGCAAGCATTACCCGACCGACGTGATTGTTGGAGCTCTGGTAGGGACGGGAATTAGCTTCTCTATTGTTGAACTGCATAAAAAAACAGCCCAGCGCATATCGCTCTGGGCCGGATTTAATTCAGCAGGATTGACTGCTAGATTCTAATTACTTGATGGTGCTCGTGAGGCGGAAGGCGAGGCCGAGGTCGGTCATTTCGTTTTCGCTGTACAAGCTGAACTGCAACTTGGACTTGCCGATGTTCTTTACGAGGGCAACGGTCCAGGCCCAATCGTCATAGGTCTGCTTGGTCACCTGGTAGAGATTGTCGCGCTTGTTGATGTATTCCCATTCGACCATAAGGTTGCTGAGGGCATAGTTCAGACCTGGAACCATAGCCACCGGAAGTTCGGCGCCCAAGTAGAACGGCTGGAAGTAGATGCCCGGCTGGTAGTACTTGAATTCCGGAGCGAGGTAGTTAGGTGCATCCTTGTTGATGTTGTCATCCTGGGTGTAAACGCAGGCGTATTCGCCATAGGCGCGGAAGCCCGGGAAAATGGTATAACTGGCGTAAGCGGCAATACGATGGGTGAGGAGCGCCGTGTTTTGCATAACGTCAATGGCGTTGCTGCGGTATGCGACCTTCATTTCGAGAGGGAAGGTGAACTTCATGTCGTCTTCAACACGAATGTAACCCTGGTTGGCGGTGCCGTTCTTTACGGCAACCATGGCGTTGAGCTGGTTCAGACCGTGCTTCCAGCCCATTTCAAGTGCGTTGTGACTGTAATCGCGCATCCAGAGACCGCGAACGGAGAGGTCCTTATCTACATAGGTACCAAAGTGGGTGGATTGAGACCAGTCGGTTTTCCAGCGACCGATTTTCAAGTTCAAGAGGTCGCTCGCACCGATGTTCCACTTGTAGTTCACCCAGTAGAGGTCGGCGAGGATTTTGTCAAAATTGCCCTTGGAGGCCTTCTCGTTATCGAAGTCCACGTCCTTCACGAGGCTGTTGCCGAATTCGGGTCCAAAAATTCGGAGCATAATGGTAGCGTCCATGTGTTCCGTTTTGTATTGCCCGCCGATGTTGGCACGAATCCAACCACTGCTAAAGTTGTGGTCGTCATCTGCGATGGACTTGGTGACCTGAGTCTGGACGTTGCCCTTCAGGTTGAAGTCTCCATCAACAGCGAACGCTGTTGTTGCCATGCCTGCAATGAGCAAGGTGCATGCGATTTTTGAGAAGTTCATTCGGTCTCCTTTGCTGGCTCGCCTGGTTTGGGTGGTTCAGCATATGTTAAATTCCGCAATGAAATTTAGAAAAATAAGAAATATTTTTTTTAGGGGGTTCTATTTTGCATTGCAAAATAGTATCTTTGGGCCCGACAAGTTCAACGCAGAATTGCGGGGCTTGTTTGGAGTGTTAGATGAAAAACGCTATTTCTGTAATTATGGCCTTTTTTTTGGCCGTGGGGAGTTGTTTGGCACGAGATTTCGAGCCAACCGATACGCATGCTGTTTTGAACGTCTCGTATATAAATGATGACGATAAACCGCATGCTCATAAAAAGTTGACTTTTGTGGGGCAGAATGACCCGCGAAAAAAAGTCTCGGTAACGACGAATGCCTACGGGGAGGCTAGCTTGATGATTCCCCGTGACGATACGTACGCCGTTATCTGCGAAACGGTAACGGGGCCTTTTGAATGTGGCGAAACGCCTTACGTATCTATGACGGCGAGCGTGGGTAGCCTTACGGTTGTATTCGATGATACGCGCGTGGAGCTTAAGGGGGTAACTTTCAAGGCCGGAAGTGCGGAACTTGAAATGGGTTCCCTCAAAACTTTGGATGCGGCGATTGAAGGCTTAAAAAAGAACCCGCAGGCTCGCGTAGAAATTGAAGGACACACAAGCAGTGAAGGCGATGACGACTTTAACCAGACTCTTTCGGCGGAACGCGCTTATAGCGTTCGCGTGTACATGATTGAGAATGGTATCGATGAAAATCGTGTGACGGCGACGGGGTACGGGTCAAGCCAACCCAAAGCCGACAATAGCACCGAATATGGCCGTCAAAAAAATCGCCGTATCGAGATTCGCGTTCTCAATACGGACGAAGTTGAAGTTCACGAAATTTAATTTGCTTGATTTTCGGGTTTACTTGAAGAAGTTCATGTTCAGCCAGGCTGTTTTACCGTCTTTGCTGACAGCGAAACCGCAAGCCACCTTGGTATACTTGGTGTTGCGCATGTTCAGGTAATGCCCAATGTAAGAGTAATCCTCGTCCTTGTTTGGGTCGCGTTCTCCGCTAGTGACGAGCTTCTTTTCGTCTTCCCACATCATGGCACTGTAATAATATACGATTTTTGTGGTGTCGGTTCCCATCCACTGGGTGTTGATATTAGGGCCTGTGTTTTGTGCCATTTCGTGGCAACTTCCAAAATGACCATGGGCAGAACCCGCTTCCATATCGGCGGCGGCCTGCTTGTCGGTGCAGGTTTGTAAGCTGTCTGCCGCAAGCGTGAGCGGGGCGGCTCCTTCGGTGGCGCGGTAGGCGTTGATAGTATCCAGACAATTCTCGCGCCAGCTCTTGGCAGGGGCGATTTCTGTTTCGCTACTTGCAGGCGGTTCGCTCTCGCTGCTTGTTGCGACTTTTTCTTTTGCGCTTGATGAACTTACACTTGATGAGCTAACATTTGATGAGCTAACGCTTGAGGAACTGCTTTTTGCGTCAGAACTTTCCTCTTTTGTTGTAGAGCTACTGCTCGCGATGGTTTCGCTGCTTTTTAATGTGGTTGTATCGGGGCTCACGCTAGAATTGGAATCGTCAGAACAGGCTGTGAAAAAAAAACGTAGCGGTAATGGCTGTGACGCCCAAGTATTTTAATAAAGAGCGCTTCATGGGTTTACTCAAGACTTGCGATGCACCTGACGTACAGGCCTTTTTGAGTGTTTTCGTCTGTGCGGTTGATGCTTTTGCCTAAGCGTCTAAATTCCCAGGCGCGACCGGTGTTTTTGGTAATGGAGGTGGCGGACCAATAATGCCCGGTGGATCCGCCGTCGCAGTAACCATCCCAGTCTTTGCAACCACCTACACCGATGTTTTCCCAATCCAGTTTTGATTGGTCCCTTTGGTAATCTCGCCAATCGCTGTCGTCGGGGAGGCGCCAGCCAGCGGGGCAGGCCCTCTTGGCTTCGCTGTAAGTGTAAAAACGTCCGTGCTTTTGGCAGAATAAAGTGTCTTCGAGCAGGCATTGTTTTACGTTTTGGAGACTGAATTTTAGATTGGCTGTCATCCAGAGTTTTTCGCCTTTTTGCTCAACGCTGTATTTTTTGCCGTCACGGGAGTCTGTCAAAATCATGTCTTTTTGAGAGACGTTCTTTTCGGCGTACAAGTCTCGTTCGGCTACGCAACGAATATTGACGGCGGCGTCTTTGACGATAGAAACGGGCTTTGCGATTCCGCGCTTGATATCTAGCATCATTGCTTTATCGCCAGCGCCGGCAATGGCGAAGTAGGCTGCGTCTTTACCTTTGATTGATTTTTTTGAATCGTTCATAAGGTAGTAGCCGCGAGTTTTTCCGGCAAATGATTTGACGTTCGGTTTTTTGCGCGGTCCCGTAAAACGAGCTTTGTAAATATCATTCCATTCTAGCACATCGGGAAGATGGGTTCCTTCGGGGCAAGCGCCTTCCCAAGCGTCGGATGTGTAGAATTGGTTTTTGCTTTTATCAGCAAAACTGGCTTGTTCTGCAAACTTCAAATTGTCGGTAAACCAGTTCAGTTTGCCGTTTGAAATGGTTTTGTAGGAGTGATTGTCGCGGGAGTCCACAACAGGAGCAGCGAGTACAAAACTTACACTTAACGAAAAGGCCACAGCCAGACGGCCCACAATACCCATTATACACCTCGATTCAATTTCGAAATATTTTGGTTATAAATTAATATATACCGAAAAACTTAATCGAGATGGGTCTAGAACAAAAAAAATCAAAAAATTTGTTTACAATCGGCCAAAAATTTTTACACAGCTCTAAAACCATCGTCTTCGAGCATGATTTTTCCTTCTCGGAACAAAGTTCCAAGAATTTTCTTGAATGTCTTTTTGGACATTCCAAACTCGTTGCGGATGGTTTCTGGGTCGGAGTGGTCGCCAAACGGGAGGAAGCCTCCCGCCGCTTGTAGTTTTTCGAGGATGGCGGCGGGGCTTTCGCTGTTTATAATGCCTTTGTAACCGACCGGAGTGAGGTTCAGGGTGATTTTGCCATCGCTCGTGAAACGTTGTATGTAACCGGTCATGGTGTCGCCAATGTAAATGCGCGGAGTTCCAGGTTGCATCATTAGACGGCCCGTGTAGCGGTAGTCCACAAGGAAGTCAACGTAGTCCGGAGTCACTTCGTAGGCGGCGAGTTGCACGCGCTGGCCGATGTGGAGTTCTTCGGTATTCAGGTCCAAGAAACTTTTGATTTTTTCGGTTGCGACAAGGCGTCCGCTCTTTTCGTCTTCTAGAACGTAGACAACGCAACGATCGCCTTTTTGCAGGTCGCCCAGTTGCTGTTTAAAGGGAAGCATCAAGTCCTTGTTGATGCCCCAGTCGAGGAAGGCACCAAAGCGGTTCACTTCCTTAACGCTCAGCACGGCGAATTCTCCGACTTGTGCGTAGGGCTTGTTGAGCGTTGCGATAGGGCGGTCCTCGGAGTCCATGTAAACAAAGACGTCAATGATTTCGTCGAGTTCCAATTGGAATTGATTCTGGTTCCCGGGGAGGAGTATGCGTCCGCCTGTTTCGAGTTCCAAGTAGTAGCCCTGCGGCATGATGGCGTCTACGCGGGCTTTGTTGAATTTTCCGAGTTCCATAATAAGGCCTTTCCGTTCAAGTGTTTTTTGCCGGACCTGCTCCGGCGCTGCTTTTTAAAATAGAAAAATGCTATTCCGTCGGCAAATCCTTGCAGTGACGGATGAATTTCAATGTTTCTTTTTCGCCTTTTTCGGCGAGCATGCTCAAAAGGTACAGCAGCTTCTTGTAGGTCTGCTCCGTCATTTTTTCGTGGGCGGTGCTTTTAGTGAGGTAGAGGAGAGGCGATTCCTGCGTGTAGTTTGCCTTGTTGTATGTTTTGGAGGCGGCCACGCGATCGCAGAACATTTCCTTGATGTAGCGATCGGGCATGTCCATCGGCACAATCTTCTTGGTGGCCATCTCGTAGTCGTACCAGAATTCGAAGTGGTGTTTGTTCCTGCCTTTGTGGTGCATCCAGGCGAGGCTCATGCCTGTATCGCGGCGTTCCCCGTTGTTCGGCGATTCCTTTCCGGTGTAGTATTTGGCGCCTGGGATGAATTCCGTTGGCGTGTACTTGGAAAGGTCGTGGAAAAGTCCCTGGAATCCGATTCCGGCTCTGAAGCAAAGGCGCACGACTTCGTGGCGGTGCTTTGTGATAGTTATAAAGTGTCGAATCGGGTGGAACATGTTGAGAAAGGTAGTAAAATATGCTGCTTTTATTATATCTTTAAAACATGAATTCCTCCATAGATTTTATTGGCGACATCCACGGGCATTGCGATGAATTGCGCTCTTTGCTGCAAAAGCTTGGCTATGTGGAAACCGCGGGGGCTTTTCGGTTCCCGGGTGGGGCGCGTTCGGTGGTGTTTTTGGGCGATTACATTGACCGTGGATTGCAAGTGCGAGAAACCGTGAACCTGGTGCGCGCGATGCGCGATGCCGGCTCGGCTGTGGCACTTATGGGGAATCACGAATTCAATGCGCTCAGTTTCTGGCAGTTGAACGGGCTCGGCGGTCGGACGCTCAAGTCCATTCGCGGCGGTTACTTGCGCGAACATTCGTTCAACAAGGTCGCCATCCATACGAGGACGGTGGAATCGTACAAGGGGCGCAAGGAAGAGTTTGCCGAAATGCTCGATTTCTTGAAGACGCTTCCGTTCTACTTGGAAACGGAAACGTTCCGGGCGCAGCACGCCTGCTTTGACATGCGTTGCGCCGAGGAACTCAAGGCGGCGGGTGTGCGCTGTTTTGCGGACGGAAATTTCGATGAACTCATCACCCGCGCGAATGACCAGTTTGACGAGTACGAAGATTCGCTGTTCCACCCGATTGACATATTCTTAAAGGGGCCGGAATTGAATTTGCCAAGCGGAATGACGTTCCGCGATGGTGAGGGCGTGCTTCGCAGGCGCATGAGGCTCCGCTGGTGGGTTGACCCGAAGGGCTCAACTCTTAGAGATTTGAGCTTTCAACCGGGTGTAGAATTCCCGGCCTGCGATGTGGGGCCGGAACTTGGAAACCGCGGATTTTATGGCGAAAATGAACGTCCGGTTTTCTTTGGTCATTACTGGCTCACGGGGCTTCCGGCGTTGATTCGCGATAACGTTTGCTGTTTGGACTACAGCGTTGCGGGGTACCGCGGCGATGGACGCCTGGTGGCTTACCGCTTCGATGGCGAACAGGCGCTTGACGCAGGCAAGTTCGTCTGGGTGGATGCTGGGACGGTATGATGCAAAAACTGCGCCCGTACCTAGTGAAATTGGCGTCCCTGAAAGTGAGCGCTTTCCTTTTGGTGGCGTTTTTGCTTTTGACGTTCTGGGGCGTGATGGCGCAGACGAATGCGGAGGCCGCAGGGATTAGCGTTGCCGATGCCGCTGACCGATTCTTTGGAAGTTATTTTATTTGGGCGCTCGGTTGGGTGCCGATTCCAGCTTTCAAAACGCTTGCCGTACTTTCGAGCATCCATTTGATTTTGAGCATGGTCTATAGAATGCCGCGTGTGCGTGGAGTGCGCGGTGGTTGGCGGAATCTTGGGCTTTATGGAATGCATGTGGCGCTTTTGGTTTTGCTGGTGGGGAGTCTTGTGGGGAGTACCGTTAAGCAGGAATATAACGGCTTTGCAGTAATGCAAAATGCGGATGAGAACGTTGCACGGGATGCGACTGCGCTGGGGCCCGCGAAACTTTCGCAGTTGAAGTTCTTTGCGCTTGATGATAGTTTGGGCGTAAATCCTCTTGAAATTACTACCGCTGAGTGGCCGTACTTTGTGCAATACCGCGGCTATGTGGAGATGGCGCCTGGTAAAAATGTGGCGCTGTATCGTGCGACGTACGATCCGTTCCATGCGGTGCCGTATGTATTTATGATTTTGTTTGTACTGAGTGCGGTATTCCATTATGTTGCGCGAGTGCGAGTCGTTAAGGGAGTCGCTGTGGCGTCGCTTGCTGTTTTGCTTGCGGGAATGGCGTTCCCGGTAGAGGCTAACGCGACCGTGAAGCCCGTGCCTGTATTTGCCTCGACGGGAGATGTGGTTTTACCGAGTCAGCCTGTATTCTATAACGGTGAATTTCATGCGTACGATTCCTTTGCGCGAGAGGTGCTGGATGAATTAAGCGGGAAGGTGACGTACAAAAGTGAATCGGGCGAGAGGATTCCGGCGATAAGTGTTGTGACTGACATTATTAATTCGGCGACGGATTCTGGGTGCGCGACAGATGTAGCTGCAAAATCCGTGCCGCCAACGGATTCGCTCCCGCTGTTCAAGGTCTTGCGCAGTGACGTCTTGTTGGCACTCCAAATGCCAGCGCAAAAACGCTATGTGAGTTTTGCGGAACTGCAACAATCGCGCGGGCTCCTAGAAATTTATGCGAGCCGCGACGACAAGCACCCGGCAACAGCCGAAATGAAGCGCCTGCTCGGGAATGTTCTGCTTTACGAGAGCGTTCAAAAAAGAGAGGCCTTTGAATTTAAGACATACACGGATTCCGTGCGTGACAGGGTCGGCAATGAAGTTGTTTACCATAGGCTGAATCCTGTTTTGTGGACGTTCGTATTGGCTGTGCTTGGATTGTTGTTAGCCTCGGCTAACTTATGGGCGAAGTCCCGTAAATTGGACGTTGGCGCGAATGTGGCGTGCCTTTTGTCGACGCTCGTTTTAGGCTTTGCATTGGTGTTGCGCTGGTATGCGACCTCCAGAGTTCCGCTCGCGAATCTTTACGAAATCATCCTGGTGGTGTCGCTTTTGCTACAAGGCTTTTTGGTGGGCGCGTTTATCTGGTGCAAACGCCGCACGTTTACGCTTATGGTTCCGGTTGCGTTTATGACGTGCCTGCTTTTGTTCTTTGCAAAGTTCGTGCTGGAAACAGGAAATACGTTCCAGACGATTCCCGCGGTCTTGAATTCGTCTGTGTTTTTGACGCTGCATGTGTTTACGATTGCAGTAGGCTTTGCGGCGATGATTTTGAGTGGCGTCGTGGCACATGTTTGCCTGTGGCGTGCGACCGTGGCGAGACTGCAGCTGCTTTATGCGACGCTTGCGTTTGGGGCGGGCTTTACAATTTTAGGAACGCTCCTGGGCGGGGTGTGGGCGGACTTTGCGTGGGGTCGTTTCTGGGGGTTCGACCCGAAGGAATGCGGAGCGCTTTTCGTTTGTTTGTGGGGAATGCTTGCGCTGCATTTGCGTGCCGGTCGCCTGGTTGACGAACGTGGGTTTGCGCTCATCAACTGTTTTAACGTAATCGTCACGTTCCTCTGCTGGTTCGGTGTGAACCTGCTTGGCGTCGGGCTTCACAGCTACGGATTCCAAAGCGGGACGGCACTTTGGCTTGGTTGTTTTGTGATGGTAGATGTAATTGTTATTTGCGCTTTGCACGTAGGGCGAGGCGCACGCCGTCTGCCGCGCTCGTGACGATTCCGCCGGCATAACCCGCACCTTCTCCAAGTACAAATAGGCCTTGCGTATTGACGCTCTCGAGAGTGTCGTTGTTGCGCGTGACGCGCAAAGGAGAGCTGGTGCGTGTTTCGGGGGCGACGATGAGCCCCTGGTCTATGAATCCCGGAATTTTTCGGTCGAAGTTCTGGAAGCCTTCGGCGAGGGATTTGCAAATGGTTTTGTCTAGCCAATCCCACATGTTGCAGGCGACGAGTCCACAGGGGTAGGTGGATTTGGGTAAATTCTTGTCGGTGTGATGGGCGAGGAACGATTTGATGGTTTGCGCTGGGGCCGCGTAGTTCTTGCCGCCCACGCGGAAGGCGTTGCTTTCGATTTTGCGTTGAAAATCGAGGCCGCCAAAAAGCGTTTCGCTGGCTTGTACCGGAACGACGATGGCGCCGTTGGCCTTGGGGCCGTTACGGCGGCTGTAACTCATGCCGTTTGTGGCGAGTGTGCCGGCTTCGGAGGCGCAAGGCACCAAGACTCCGCCGGGACACATGCAAAAACTGTAGGCGGCCGAGGTTTCGTTCAGCGTTTTTGCGGTGAGGGCGTACTCGGCGCTCCCGGTGAGGCGTGTGTCGACGCCCTTGCCGAGCTGGCGAATGTTGATCAGTTCCTGAGGGTGTTCCACACGGACGCCCATGGCAAAAGCTTTGCTTTCGAGGGTGACTCCGCGGTCGTGGAGCAGTTCGTAAATGCGTCTAGAGGAGTGGCCTGTGGCGAGGACGAGCGATTCGCAAGGAACCCAATGGCCCATATCGCTTGAGCCTGGCGCGACATCGCGAATTTTGATTGCTGTGATGCTGCTGTCCTTGATTTCGATATCTTCAAGAGCGGTGCTGTAATGAATTTTCCCGCCGAGGCGTGCGATTTCTTCGCGGACTTTGCGCAGCATGAGTACCAGACGGTCAGTGCCGATATGCGGTTTTGCGAAGGTGACCACACTCTCGTCAATGCCGAATTTGACCATGTCTTTGAGGACTGCTTCCGAGAAGAGGTTCCTGCTGCGGGTATTGAGCTTCCCGTCACTGAATGCGCCGGCCCCGCCTTCGCCGAACAGTACGTTGGAGTGCTCGTTAAAGATTCGTTCGGCGAAGAACCTGCGGATGTCGCGGAATCGCTCCTCCACAGGCTTGCCTTGTTCGTACAAATCGACGGTGAATCCGCGACGCAGCAGGTGGAGGCATGCCCACAAGCCTGCGGGGCCCGCGCCGACCACGCTCACGTGGCTTGCCATGGGGACGGAGTCTTTTTGCGGGTCGTCGTCAAGCGATAAAACTTCGCGTGTCGCTTGGGTGAGCCCGCGGGCGGCGTTTCCGCTTGCGTGGAGTGGGGCATTTACGTCAAAAATAACGTTGTAGCTCCAGTGCGGTTCGCCGCGCCTCCGGCTATCAAGTGCAAAGCGTTCCACGTTCAGGTTAAAGATTGCCTCGGGGTTCAGGCGCAATTCGCGGGCCAGCGCCTCGCGGAACTGCCCCTTTTTTCGCAGGTCGACTGACAACTCTCTAAAGCGGTAGGTGAACATGACGCCTAATATAAGATATTAGAAGGTGTAGTTCAAATTGACGCCGGCATAAATGTCTTTGTATTCGCAAGATTTTTGGTCGGGTCTAATGTAGTTGGCAAAACCTGCATTCCAGTCGCTATAAAAGTGCTTGGTGTGGTTCACTCGAAAATCAACGTCTCCCAAAAGGTCCATTTCTGTTTCGTCAAAGTTCTTGTTGAAATTGACCCATTCCGTAGTCATGTGGCGGAATTCACCGTTGAGGCCGAGAATAAAGAATCCATCCATAAGCCCGATTTCAAAATTGTCGCTAATGGAAAATTCTGTTTCTGTCATATCGTCGCGTTTATAGCTTTTGAATCGTGGCGTAAACGAGAAACGGTTCTGGATGCTCTTGAGGCTAGTTGTTGCCGTAAAGGGGTAGGTTTGCTCAAAGTAGTTGGCTCCACCGTAGTAGTAGCCCAGTTTTGCCCAGGTGGTGTCGTGGAGGTCCATGCCTTTGATATTTTCATCTCTCATGAATTCGGAACCGTCAATGTAGAATTTCCAGTTTCCGTTCAGTTGGAATGTTGTATTAAAAGCCTTGACGCTTATGCCCGCTTTAATAGCGTGCTTGTAAACACGTTCCTTAAATTTAGAAGCCAATTCATCTAGCCCACTCATTAAGTTGTAATCGGTCCATCGAGCCGAGTCCACTTGGGTTGTGTCGTTATCCAAAATGACATTGGATGTGCTGTGGCCGTCGCGAGCGGCAAACCATTTATCCTTAAAAATGTGATCGTCTAAGAGGTAGTCCCCGTGAAGTTTGGTGTTGCGTAACTGGTTTTGGTATTGAAATTTATAACCGGCTGTTACACGTACAAACTTATTGATATCAAAGGTGTGGTCGGTAGATAGCGTGTGAATGTACTTAGTGTGATCATCGTCGTTCGAATACTTGGTATACCAATTATCGGTAGTTCCAGAAAAGAATCCGAACGTAGAACCTTCGCCAAATCCCAAAATATTGGACTTGCCGTCCTTTGCTGCGTTTTCAATATTCAGTTGGTATTCAACACCTAAGAACCATGAATTTAAAAGTTGCTGTTCTACGCGAAGGTTTAGTTCACGGGTGTCGTTGAGTTGATCGTCGGATCCTGCACTGTAGAAATCTTCGCCTACATATTTGATGCTTCCCATAATATGGGTTTTATAAATATTCCAGTTCATGGATGCACTCAGGGCTATATTTTGACTACCCCAATCTAGACCCAAAAAACGATCGTCATCACGTTCTTTTTCAACAGTTTTTTGAACGTCCTTTGCATCGCGAATTAAAGTACGCAAAGAATCCTTCATTTGGGAATCGCGCATAGTTGTATTTTCGCCGAATATCACGATGAGCTCATCATGCGAAAGAGTATTGATTACATTCGCATTGTGCATGATTTTACGAAGAGTTGTGTATGAAGCTGCGTTTAAGCCCGCTTCTTTAAAAATCTTGTTTACGGCTCGTTCACGGTAAACGTCTGTCGTGTCTGCGTGGCCGGCTGCAATTTGACCATTGAGCTCGATATCGCCCGGGAAGAATAGCCAGTTTCCGTCAGCATAAACGGTCAAGGCTTGAACCATAGGGTCTATCGTTGCATTGGTTTCGCTGGCGCCTTTGCGGAGTAGCGGATCCTTGAGTTCGTCGTTTGCGTAAATAAAACCCACCTTGGCGTCAAACCTGCGTACTGGAGCCCACTTGAATGAACCTCCGTAAGCGAGGCGCTGGGCTTGAGCTGTACCGTCTTCAATATAGTCCTTGTACATAAACGGATGCCTTGTTCCCGGGACAAGACTGCGCTTTGCTTCGCCAAAGAATCCGTTGATTTCAAATAGAGGCGCGTCGGCGTTGTTCTTGAGTAAAGCGAGCGTGTAATCTACGCCGAATATGGGGAGCTCTTCCATATAGAGCGTACCGCCTGTTTTTAGAATGTCGCCTAACGTGAGGTTGTTGAACAAGTCTCTATAAGAGAGTGTGATTGGGTTTGGAGAAAAATGGTTCCAACTATCGCTTGTGAGGTCAACGTTAAGTTCAATGGTTCGTCCAGTTATTGATTGCATGTAAAGGTAGACGCTTGCTTCTGCACCAAAACCCGGAACCTGGAAGATGTTTTCGTAGTGGCCACCTTCATGTTGACTGCGGGTCCTAACATAGTGGTAGGTGCCTCCAAGCATAACGTTACCAATGACGGACCAATTTTTAGGGGAGCTTGTGATTTTTTCGTATGCCTTGTTGGTGAGCGTCCCTATTTTGTCGGTTGGGTCAATGGCCCGGCTTTCAATTCCAGGAATAGACGGATTGGGCGGGAGTGTTGCCAGGTAATCTATGGAAGTTGCCTTAAAGTTTTTTTCGTTGGTAGATACACTTTCGATTACGGACGGGTCCAAAATATCAATGCCTGCGGCGCCAACCTTGTTGTTGTGGATTTCGGATTGGTGAAAATAGAACATCGTGTTCTCTTTACCCATCACGCCGTAGTCGTTTTCGTAGAATTCGCTGCCGGTCACGATGGTGTTTGCCAGTTCCGAGTTTAACAGGCCTACTTTGTTTTTACTGAAAATAGTGCGGTCAACGTTTGCTGTTGCGTAGTTTGAAACGTGGAGGCCTATGCCCTTGTTGTTGTTGAACTCACAGCCAATAGCGGTAAGGCTTCCGTCGCGTACAAAAATACCGCGGGCCGTTGTATTTGAAATAATGGACGATTGTAGGTTCAGTGTTGCCTGCTCCATGGCGATACCTACTTCGGATCCGTCTATAATCAAGCCCTTTAAAAAGAAAGTCTCATCACCAGTCAGGTACAAGCCGTTCCATGGGGTACTTGAAGCCGAATCCTTCGGGCTAAAAATAACGGGATCGTCGGTGGTACCCGAAATCGTCAACTGGCCCCGATCTACGTAAAGAGCCGTTCCCGGGTTAAACAACAGCGTTACGCCGGGCTGTATAAAAAGAGCATTGTTTTCTTCGACAGTTAAGTTTCCCGTGACAATATAGGGAGATTTGTCGATGGTGAGAAGTCCGTGAATTTCTCCGCTGATTTCGGTGCTTGCTAACGCTGCGACTGAACATAGTGCAGTTGTGCAAAGAATAAAACGGAAGATGTTTTTCATTAGCGAACCTCGTAGGTTTTGCTATTCTCTAAAACTCTACCGTTGTACAGAATCACTTTGACGTTAATCGTGGTAGAGAAATTGTAACGTAAGGCAATGTTAAGGTTGTAGGTCAACTGCTCAATACCGTTGTTGGCGTTGGACAAGTAGAATATCTTGTCCTTTTCGCCGGATTGCGTTACAGAAATGCTCTTGATTTGCGAGTAGTCGTTGCGAGCTATGTTCTTAATATCAAATTTTAAATTCTTGTAAAGACGACGGTTTCCTCCTGGTGGCGGCGGAACACGTAAGCGTTCTTTAACGGCGCCCCGGTTCCCGTCAATAGCGATGAATGCCGTGTTGTTCTGGTCAAGGCACTTGAAATCCTTGCTGGTCGAAATCACGTTGTTTGCTTGGTCGGTGTATGTAATCTTGTAAGAGTGGGATCCACTTGCCAAGTCGAAGTCTGTATTGCCGTTTCCACGAACAATGTATTCCTTGGTCAAGGTTTCGTCTACAAAGACAGAGGCTATGCCTTCATCGTTATCGTTGTTGCTAATAGTAAATGCGGCTTTGCACGGGTAAAGGTTTTTGCCTATTAAAAGGCTGGACATTGCAATTTGGGGCTTGATCGTGTTTACGGCACTGCAACTCTTATTGATGGATAAAGGAATCTTTTTGGTGTAAGAGTAGCCGTCAAATTCCGCAGTGGCTACAATTTCGTGTGCTGTCCAATTTTCGTTGCGGTCATTGATCATGATTTCGTGAGTGAAACTTTTTTGAAGTTCTCCTAGTTTAATGGTTTCGGTTTTATCATTCAGGGTAAAAGAGATTACCGATGCTCCCGTAGAATTGACGTTTCCTTCAAGGGTTATACGTCCCTTATTGCAGAGATTATTTGTGAGCACCATAACGGAGAAGGCCTCGTTAGAAGTTGAGTCTTGAAGAAGTCGGTTTGATTCCTCAACGTCCTTGTTGTAGTAATAGGTTTGGGCTTCACCGCACTTATATTCAAGCTCTATCATCTTGTTCGAGATGGCCGCAATCTTGATGGAGTCACGGCACATAAAATCAAAGTGCTTTAAACCAAGTGCATGGGGATCCCATTCAATGGTGTGGGCAAAGGACTTGGTGTCATTGAATTTATTTCCGTTAATGTAGAGCTGTTGCGGGAATCCCGTGCAGGTAATGCTAAGGGGGAGGAGGCTCGTAGAAACCGTATCCGGAACGTCACCTGTGGTGCAACCGGTGGTTTTAATCTTTGTCTTGAGGGCGTTGTCCAGGAGCTGGTCAATTTCGTTCAAGCGCTTTTGCATTTTTTCATAGGAGAGTTCTTCGTCAACCAACTTTAGCACTTGGTCCATGAGCGGGGCTTCGCCAGCATGCTTGAGCGTGAATTTCATAAAACCGCATTTGCCGGTTGCCATAGTGATTTGGCCTGCTTCAATGGATTCGCTTGCTCCGCATTCGTCTTTAATGTCCATGACGCCAGAGGCGAGTCCAAACACACCGCGTTTCTTGGCGCTGATGCCGACGCTTCCGTCTGTACCTCGGATGGCGGAAACCGCTGTTCCTGTTTTAAAGCTGAAGAAACTCTTTTCGGCTTGTTTCTGGGCTTCAAAGCGAACCTTGCCTTGCCAAATATCGGTCATGGCGCTTTGTACGCCGTTCTCGGAATCCAGGTTGACGAATTCTACCAGGGAATTTTCTTCGACCGAAACAACACTTCCGTCGGGGAGGGCTACGACAACTCGGGACTCGACCCCGGTGCGGATTTTGTCCTTTTCCTTGACGTTACCACCGGTGGTGGCTCTGGATTCTTTACCTTTTGGGGTAATCACAAAACTTTCGCCTATGGCGTAGCGAATTTTTCCGTTTTTGGCGGCAAACGAAAAAGAAACTAACACAGAAACTGCGATAGCAATAACTCTAAAAAGCCTAGAATACGTCATAAAGCTCCTAGTCCGTAATGTAACCCTTTCAAATATATTTATTATTTGAAAACTCCGTGAGAAAATTGTATCTTTTAAATGGCTTAATGTGAGCGAAATAACAGAGGTTTATTATGAGCGTAGAAGTTGAAGAACCGACCGTTGCTATGTCCGATGCGGAAACTGGTGAAGAAGTCATCAAGGAACTGGACAAGGCTACCCTGACCAAGGGTGCCTGGCAGACCATGATGTTCCTTTGCCAAGAAAAGAACGCCAAGACGGGTGAGTTCGGCGAACCCAAGGTATATCTCCGTCGCTACCAGAAGGTGGCTGGCGCGTTTAAGGCTCGCAGTAAGTTTAATATCAGTGGCAAGGCTCAGGCCGAAGCCATTATTGAAAATTTAAAGAAGTGGTATAACATTTAATGGCAGACCCTGCTAGTAGTAAAAAGAAAAAGTACAAGATCGAGTTCCTGTGCGAAGGGAACATCGAGTCTTTCCCGTGGAAAGACAAGTTCGAAACGATGGCTCGCAAGCTCCTCAAGGAAGAGGGGACCGAAAATAACGTTAACATTGTGCTCTGCAGCGACGAGTTCGTTCGCGAGATGAACAAGAATTACCGCGGTCTCGACAAGGTGACCGATGTACTCTCGTTCGAATGGCACGACGAAATGCCGGGTGAAGAAGAAATGCTCGGCGAAATCTACATCGCAAGAGACCAGGTCAAACGTCAGGCTCCGGAATACGGCAATACGTTCTTTGCCGAGATGAAACGTGTGATTGTCCATGGACTTTTGCACCTTTCGGGCTACGATCACATCAAGGCGGCAGACCGCAAAATTATGCGCTCCCGCGAATGTGAGTTCTTGGGCCTTGACCCGTACAAGGAGAAAATCTGATGGAAGACTCCGTGTTGGTGGCGGTCGTTTTCCTCTGCATTTTCGTTTTAACTTCCGCCTTATTCTCTGCGACCAAGTGCGCGTTTAGCTTGATTTATGCCAAACGTGACGACAAGGATAGAACTCCCCGCGAGGAGCGAATTGCCGCGCTTGTAAAGTGGCAGGGCTTCAATGAATGCGTCTCCATTGGACGAATCTTTGGTAATGTGAGTGCCGGTGTGCTCGGCTTCTTTGTGCTTGAGAATTCGGCGTTGCCCTGGGTGCACTCGTATCCGTACCTTTCGGTGGCGGTCTATTTGATTGTTGCTTGCGCGGTTCTCTATATTTTGACGGTTTTTTTGCCGTACTTGATTGCCAATCTTAAGCCAGATACTTTGTCTGTAATTCTCGTGCCGCTTTTTAGCTTGGTGCGCCTGCCTTTTGTGCCTTCTGCTAAAATTTGTCATGTGGTGTTCGTGAAAATTCTTGGGGCGTTTGGCTATGATTCCAAGCTGAGCTTTTTGCCCGAAGAAATGCGCGATGCGGTTCAGGCCGACCTTTCGGATGCCGAAAACGGCGAAGAAGAAGGCCTTGAAAAAGAAGAACAGCAGATGATCCTTAACATCTTTGATTTCGTAGAGACTCCGGTTCGCGAGATTATGACGCCGCGCGTAGATATGTGCGCCATTGATGTGGATACTTCTCTCGAAGACTTGGTGACGGTTTTGAACAGCGAACGTCATTCTCGTTTGCCCGTGTACAAGGAGACGATGGACAACATCGTGGGAATTCTCTCGAATAGGGATTTTTTGGAATGGTACACGGAACATGGCGATGAACCGTTTGACATCATGAAAATCGTAATGCCGCCGGTGTTTGTGCCGTACCACAAAAAGATTGACGACCTTTTGACGGAACTTCGCAAGACGGGTAACCAGCTCGCCATAGTGGTGGATGAATATGGTGGAACGGCGGGTCTTGTGACGCTTGAAGATATTCTCGAAGAAATCGTCGGTGAAATTCGCGACGAAGACGACGTTGATGAAGAAGAAGACGTGCAGAAACTCAAGGATGGCCGCTATATTCTGGACCCGCTCATGACGCTTTCGGACTTGGAAGATGAGCTGGATGTGGAACTTGAGCCTCCCGAAGGTTCCCATGTGGAAACGCTTTCCGGTCTTATTCAGGCGACTCTCGGAATTATTCCGGCGCCTGGTGCAGAGGTCAAAATCAAGGGCTACACCTTCCGCGTGCTTAAGATGGACGGCACTCGCATGGAGAAGGTCATGATGATCCTTCCTCCTGGTGCGAACGGCCCCAAAACGCAAAGCTTCGGAAAAGTTTAATCCCTACAAAAAATCAAAAAAACGAATTTGGGTCACTAAACAAGAAATTTTTGGGGTTTAGTGACCCTTTTTCGCGTATCGCGAAGAACCAAGCGAAAGAAAAGGAAGGTGTTAGGAGGGGCGAAGCCTCTCCTAGTCGGAGA
>JAKSIM010000029.1 GCA_024398845.1 Fibrobacter sp.
CGAAGAACGAAAAGGGCGAAGTCCGTGGCGTGTGCCCCGAAGGCTGGCACTTGCCGAGCAATGTTGAATGGAATGCGCTATTCACGGCAGTTGGCGGTACTAGCTATGCCGGTCAAAAATTGAAGGCTGACTCTGACCTGTGGAATGAAGGAACTTCAAATGACGATTCCTTTGGCTTCGCTGTTCTGCCGGCGGGCTACCGCGACTACAGTGGCAGATTCAACTACGAGGGCGACTACGCGGACTTCTGGAGTTCTACAGAGAGCAGTAGCCACAGCGCGGACGGTTGGGACTTCAACTACGACGGCGACAACGTGTACGACGGTTGGTACTTCAAGTACCTCGGTTTTTCCGTACGTTGTCTCAGGGACTAAAGCCCCGCATAACCGAACCTGACCTCGCAATCCAAAGAAAGAACCGTTTTCCCATGAAATTGTGACTAAGACGGGCATACGACAAGGGTTTTAGTCACTTTTTATGGACAAAGTAACGTGTTTTTGCCTGCTTTAGGGCGTTCTTCTTTGTAATTTGTGACTAAATCGCCGCTTTCGTGGTGGTCTTAGTCACATTTGATTGAATTTTGTTGTGTATAAACTAATTTTCTGTGCCTAAAATGAATGCTTGGTGGCTTTTTTAGTCACTCTTAGTCATCCTTAGCCGTTTTTAGTCACTTTTTCGCTTAAAAAGGCTCGTGTTGCACCCCAACCACTAACCACTGCTTACCAACCACTAAAATGTCATCTTTTGACACTTGGATGTTTTTATATTGTGTAACGTGCGAAATCCGCGCAATTTAACCTCGAATGCCTTGCAGTTTCCGCCTGTTTGCAAGGAAAGGAACGAAAATGAATACGAAAAAAAGCCACGATGGTGTCTTCAAGACCGCCTTCAGAAATCCGAAACGCGCCGCATCCCTGCTGAAACTTGCCGCGCAAAAGAACAAGAGTCTCGCGCGATTCCTGCAAGTGGTGGACCTCAAGACCATGCGGGCCGAACGCACCGAAACAAACCGCCAGGGGCTCGAGGGCTCCGCGGACCTCGCCTTCACACTGAAAATCAAGAACTCCAACGATACGGCGAAACTTGTCGTGGGGCTTGTTCTGGAGCACAAATCGTACCCCGACAACGAAGTGGTTTCTCAACTGGAACACTATTTTTACGAACTGTTTCGCCTGAGTCGTCCCGACTGCCCGATGGTCGCGGTAATCGTGTACAATGGTGAAATCAAGTGGAACCCGCTGAAGGCGAAACTTTATGCGAAATATCCGGAGTACTTCCACGACATCGGTTACCCTTTCAAAATCGAGATGATTGACGTCGGCAACGAAGTCGGGAACATAGACTTCGGCAAGCTGAATCCGTACGTGGCGCTCGCGCTTGTCGCCATGAAGTACGTTTTCAACGCCGAAAAGTACAAGCCCCTGATGGACCAGGCCATGAAATATTTCCTTGATCCGCAAAACAAGATAGACGATAACTTCATCCGCGAAATATTCTTATATTTAGGGGAGGAAATGTCCTCGGAATACAAGGAGGCAATCATGGACCGTCCAGAAATCATGGCAGAACGTAAGCGCAAAGGCTTCGTGTCCGTTGCTGATGTACTCCGCGCTGAAGGCGAAGCCGCTGGCCTGGCGAAGGGCGAAGCTGTTGGCCTTGCAAAGGGTGAAGCTGTTGGCCTCGCAAAGGGGTTGGCAAAACTGGTGCAATCCGCCAAGAATTTCCTTGCCATGGGCCTCTCGCTGGAGCAGGTTTCCCAGGGCACCGGCCTTTCCGTCGAAGAAATCCGGAAGCACTGCCTGTAGGAACTTCAAATCGGCTTACGCGGGAGTGCTTTGTGCGACTCGTTTTTTGTCAAATTTCATTTGCGAAAGCTGATTTATTCATAATCCCTGCCGCTCTTTAAAAGCGGATACCTCATCCATTCCTTTTCGTAATCCGGGACGCATACGCTTGTGGCGCTTGACGGTTTCTGGTGCTCGATGACCACGTTTGTGGAGAACTCTCCGCAGTACATGAACAAAATGCCGAAAACCTTTTGCTCCGTGCTCACGTCGCACGAAGAACTGATTTCCAAGTCGGCGATTGTCAGCGTGTCTGCCGAAATTCCTGTAAGCACGAACCCGGTGTTTGAATTCGTTGCGATGTTCAAGAGGTGGAGCGGGCATTTGAGCGGCTTGGAAAGCGACTTGATTTCGCTACCTGTCATGGGGAACAGGACTTTGATGACGTCGGTTTCGATGTCTTTGTTCAGTCTGGCGTGGCGGAACTCCTCGTAAATCGGGGCGGTGTCGTCGCAGACTTTGCCCTGCTCGCAGTTGTCATGACCGACCAGGTGGTAGGCGAGCACGTTCTCGTCGAATTCGATGTCGGGGTTGTACTGGTTACCGCGTGTGTTGTACTGCCAAATGAAATCGGAGAGCCTGTTGGTCGGCTCCTGTGGAATGGGCACGTCGCCGTCGCCAAAGTCGGACGATGATTGCAGCTGCGTTGACGACGATTGCGGTTCTATGGAAGGGGAGCTCGAGTCGTCGGAGGAACTGCTCGGAGTGTTCGAAGAACTGGATGCGGGCGGGATTTCGGAAGATGAAGAATGTGCGTTGTCGGAGGAGTCGCGTGGGGTGCTCAACGAACTGGATGCCGGTTGGACTTCGGATGATGAAGACGTTGCTCCGTCGACGGAACTGCTTGGTTGTTCAATGGAAGAACTGCTTGCGTCTTCGTAGGCAATCGGGTTCTGGTTCGGTTCCACGGCGGTGCCTGCGACGGACGGGTCGTCGGAACAGGCGGAAAACATGGTTATGGCGGCTCCTGCAATACCCGCGCATTTTAAGACAACTTTAAGTTTAGACGTGACCTTAAACATCGTCGTTCTCCTTTGCGTTTCGGGTCAGCGGGAAAAGTTGCATGTTCAAGCGGTAAACCTGGTCAATGTCCTTGTCTTCGTTCGCGATGGCGACGACTTGTCGCATGCACTCGTCAAGTACCTTCACGATGCGCTCGTAGGAATCCTTTGAAATGCCCATCGTGACGCCTGTGAAGTTCCGCTGGTTCCGCGGAAGTTCGAGCGCAGGGGCGGCGAGGTTTGCCATTTCGCGGTGCATGTCGCGGAGGGCGAGCCGGGTCGCTTCCGGGTTCCCGACAATCGACTTCGCGGTTTGCTCGAACGAGCTTTCTCCGGTCTTTTTCAGGAAGTCGTTCTTTGTCAAGAAGGCGAGTGCGTTCTTGACTTCTTCGGCGGAGATTTCGTTGTAGCATTTCTTGGCAAGTTCGCCAGGGGTTGCCCCCGGCATCATCGGCGCGAGTTCGCGGATGGTTGCGTTTTTCCAGCTCTCGTAAAAGTCAAAGAGTTCGCTGTTGATGACGCGCACCTTGTGGATTTTTGCGATGGCGCGCATTTCTTCGAAGGCGGCTTTTTTCTTTTCGTCGGTTTCCTCTTGCCCGAATTTGACCAGCGCCCTGAAGTATTCCATCTCGAACCCGATGAGGCCCATGGCTTGCCCGGTGCGTTCCACCCCGATTTTGCTCAGTTTGCTTTTGCCGTCACAGACAACCTTCATGTACGAGCATGACGAAAAACCGGCGATCTTCGAGAACTCCCTCCACGAAAATGCGTGGCGCAGTTTCCTGTCGTCGTAGAAATCCCGCATGTACTTGCGGAAGTCTGTGTATTCGATAATCGGCTTCATACTTAAGAATATAGTTCAATGAACTGCGGAAATCAAGATTTCTATGCAACAAAATCTTTAAAATTATGCGAAAAATGTGCTATTTTGTTGAAAAATGTGAATATTTTGCGTGTATGCAACGTTGCGGCGGGTGCAGTCGAGTCGTCGGGACTGTCGGGAAAATTCCATTTGCAGCCTTTCAATTTTTTCTAATTTTCGTTTTATGGATTCCAGGACTATTGTTGCACCGATGACGCCTGCGGGCGTGAGCGCTGTGGCCGCCCTCCGCGTGAGTGGGCCCCAAGTGCGTGATGTCGTGCGTGCGTTGTTTGGTGCGCGTGCCGAGGAATCGCTCGAGGCGCGTCGTGCGAATTTGGCGACGGCGCGCGACCCGCGAACTGTGAAGGATGGTGACTTCAAGAGCGCCGAAGTCCTTGACAGTCTGCTGTACATTTTTTTCGAGGGCCCGAATTCCTATACCGGCGAAGATGTGCTGGAACTTTATCCGCACGGGAATCCGCTGATTGTCCGCGATTTGCTGCAGGCGATTCGCAGCGTGCCGGGCGTGCGTCTGGCGGAACCGGGCGAATATACGCGTCGCGCCTTTTTGAACGGCAAGATGGATTTGGCCCAGGCGGAATCCGTGGCCGACGTGATTCACAGTGCGAACCGCGCGGAACTCAAGAATGCCCACCGTTTGCTTTCGGGCGCGCTTTCGAAGAAGGTCGCCGCGCTTACGGCGCAGATCAAGGATATATCTGCGCGACTGGAACTCGATGTGGATTTTGCAGAGGAAGAGGCCGACCCGGATTATGCAACGTGGGGCGTGAAGATTGCCGCCATTCGCGAGAACGTGGAAAGCCTGCTGAATAGTTTTCGCGGGGCTGCTGGTGTTCGGCGCTTGCCGCTCGCCGTTTTGTACGGCGCCCCGAATGCGGGCAAGTCGAGCTTGGTAAACGCGCTCCTGGGCGAAGACCGCATTCTGGTTTCGAACGTCCCGGGAACGACACGCGACTTTGTGGAAGTCAGGCTGTTCCTCGAAAATGGCGAGATTCGCTTGGTCGATACCGCGGGCATTGCCGACAAGGCGACGGACGCGCTCGATGCGCTGAGCATGGAGAAGAGCCGCGAGATTTTGGCCGAGGCCGACTTGAAGATTCTCGTGGTCGATGGCGCGGTTGCTGGCGATGCGGACGTCGCGCTTCTCAAACGCGCGGTTGCTGGCAATTCGCTCGAAAGTGTCACGCACGAAGCCGGCGTTCCGGGCGCGGACCTTGTCGTCTTTTCCAAGAGCGATTTGGTGCAAGGCTCGACGCCTGCGCAGTCCGATGTGGCTGGCGACGCTTTGTCTCCTTTGCGGGTGTCCGCGAAGACGGGCGAGGGGCTTGCCGAACTCACTCGAATCATGAACGAGCGTCTTTTTGCGAAGTCGAACGACGGCGATGACCTGTGGATTACAAGCGAGCGCGAAAAGGTTTGCCTCGAGGAGGCCCTCGCGGGTATTGACCGTGCGCTTGACCTCATCCGCACGAATCCGGCGGTGGAGTTGTTAGCTTTTGAAATGCAGCTGGTGCGCCGTTCGCTCCAGAGCATTGTGGGCGAGATTTCGTCCGAAGACGTTTTACAGTCTATTTTTGCGGGGTTCTGCATTGGCAAGTAGCACTTTGAGTCTTATCGGCGTCCTTATTGGAATTTTCGCCTTCGGTACCTACATGGTGCCTCTCAAGAAGTACCCCAACTATTCTTCGTGGTCGTTCCTCGCGGTAATGGCCGTGGGCGCGCTTGTCTGCTCGGCGGTCATCGCCTGCGTTACAGGCCAGTTCAACTTGGCGCCGGTCGGCATTCTTTGCGGCCTGTTGTGGGTCATTGGCGGTGCGCTCTGTTTCTGGGCGGTGCAGGCCGAGGCGGACCTTGCTGGTACTGGCCTCCGCTCCATGAGCGTGAGCATCTTGCTTTCGTTTATCAGTGGTGTAGCTCTTTTCCAGGAACCGACTAAACTCTATTTTTCGATACCCGCGATTATCTGCATGATTATTGGCATTTGGATTCCTGCGGGAAAAATAAAATCTATTTGGAAGAACTGGCGTTCGCTCTTGAGCGGAGCTGTGTTCGGCACTTACCTGATTCCGTACAAGTTTAGTGGCTTGGGCGACATGGAATTCCTGTTCCCGTTCTCGGTAGGCGTGTGCGTAGGGAGCGTTGCGCTGGTGGCTCTGCTTATTCTTAAGCGCCGCAAGAGTTTTGGCTTTGCACCGGTCCCGACGGTGTTTGCTCTTTTCTCGGGTATCCTCTGGATGTTTGGTACGCTCGCCATTTTTTGGGCCATTGCCGACGAAGGCATGTTTGGCTACGCCGTGGGCTACCCGCTTTTGCAGTTGAATCTGGTGGTGAACCAAATGTGGGGCGTGTTCGCCTTTGGCGAATATGCAACCCGCATAGAGCGAGTCAAACTCGCCGTATCGACGTTCGTCATTTTGATTGGCGCCGCTTTGCTTACGCTTTCAAAGATGTGATTTCCGCTTCGAGTTCCTCGGCGGACTTGGTATCTTCGCTATAGATGGCGTTGATTTTTTTGCAACTGAGTTCCAAAAGTTTGCGAGCAATATGGTTGTCGCTTTGCTTGCGCAGTTCACGAATGGCGTTGTCAACGCGAGTAATGTCAATTTGTTGCGGATAATCCTTCATGAAATTATAGAACAAATTAATTTGCGTGTCGTACGTGGTGTCGCTTTCGCAGGCGAGCAAAAAAGGAATTACATGGACATTTAAAAGATTGCGCAGGTCTCCTACAAAGGTGTTTAGCGTAACGCCCGCAGGGAAGAGCTCGTTTGTCTCTTTTTGAATATCCTCATTGTCCATGATGTCGCCCGCTTCGAACTGGGCGAGCATATCGTTCAAAATTGAAATCTCTTCGGCCTTGGCTTGCTCACGATAGCGCGCCTGGTAATAAATGGGGAGCGTCGTGAGGCAAAAATGCGCCTGGTTCATGCCGACAAATTCGCCAATAAAGTAGATGTCGGCGTCCTCTTTGAGAATGTCTTCTTCGTTACCGAAGTTCCCGATGCGCGCGGGGATGGGGATGACTTCCATGTTCGAGAGCTCATGGAGCCTGCCGCGTAGGGCGTCCACATCGACATTCTCGGGAAGCTCCATGCCTTCTTGCTGCATGGTCTCGAGCAGGTTGTTTAGCTTGGCGTCAACAGCCTTGTGCATATCGCGACGGTTTTCGGGTAGGGACGGCGCTTGGCGAAAATCACCTTCGAGGGCGAGGATTCCGTTTTTGACCATGTCGTCAAAGGGAGTGCTGCTCTCGGTGTCGGGCGACGGTAAAATTCTCGCGTACGCAATCATACGTCCGCACAAGTGTTCGTCGTTACCTTTCTTTTGTTCAATGCCAAGCATATCTATAATATAGCAAAAAGCAAGGGTTGGTGGTTGAACGCATTAAAAACTATATTTGAGGCAATGGATGCTTTTGTCTGGAAAAAGGTAGTAGATCTTGCAAACAGGCTCTCGAACGTGACTTACGAGAACCTCACGAAGATTATCCGTCTGGAATCGACGGGAAGCGCTACGGCGGCCCGCAATCTGGACGATAGCGACCAGAACGATATTGATACCTGGATGGGTGGTGGTACCTGCTTTAGCATGACGTGGCATTTGTACCAAAGTTTTGTGGACCTTGGCCTCAAGCCGCGTCTGGTCATGGGCCATAAGCGAAAGGAGCGGAACATCCATTGCGCCCTGATTTTGCCCGACGAAAATCCCGCGGTGTTGCCCGATTCCGCAATTTCGTCGATCAATCCCGCTGCCGCTTCTAGCTTCTCTCCGCAGGCCTCTTACCTTTTTGACCCCGGTTATTTGATATTCGACCCGCTTCCGATGCCACTTTCGCAGCCGTTTGGCACGGGTGAAGCGTTTTTCCCGCTGGTCCCGAACTGCGTGCGCTTGGTGCGCCCGTCGCTTGACCGCATGGAACTTTGGACGGGAGGCGCTCTGCAGGCGAATGGCTCCCTGAGCGCCCCGATGAAACTGCGCTTTGAATACCCGGTGGAGGGCGTGAGCGTTGAAGAATTCAAGCAGCACTGGAGCGAAAGTTTTTATCGCGAAATGATG
Organism: Fibrobacter sp.; assembly: GCA_024398845.1. Classification (GTDB taxonomy): domain Bacteria; phylum Fibrobacterota; class Fibrobacteria; order Fibrobacterales; family Fibrobacteraceae; genus Fibrobacter. Next base: position 7,785 of record JAKSIM010000029.1, read on the forward strand.
ACATACCCGGTACTAAACCGCTTGGACCGCGAACGTGGCGTGCAGTATTATTACCAAAAGGGAAACCTCGTGACTCGCGACTCGAACGGCAGCCGCATGGAACGTTTGGACGAAAACGGCCGCGTCGAAAAGTTGAGCGAAATCTTTAGACTTTCGCCGGATTTGATTGAAAAGGCGCTTGGAATACTTGCAAAGTAATGCTTTTGCTCTGCTAAAAATCGCTTACATCGATTTATTTCGCTATTCGTTTTATATATTGAGAATAGATTTTGGCGCCCGAGCGCTCAAAGGAGTACATCATGAAAAAGATTTTGGTGGCTTTTGTGGCCCTTGTTTCCGTAGCTCTTGTGGCTTGCGGCCCTTCTAAACTCGATATTCAAGAAATGTCTGTGAATTGCGACGTTTCCATTGAAGTGAGCAAGGTTTTGGACGATTCCATTAGCCTCTACATTGGCAATATGTTCTTCCTCAATGCAAAGCAGACGGTGAACGAAAGCTTGTTCCCGCTCTCTGCCAGCGTACGTGACCCGGGTAATCCGGAAGCTTTAAGCCGCACGGACGTTATTGAAGACGAAAAGGCCTTTGTGGATTATCTCCGTCGCGCAGCACCTATGGCCGTAACGTTCGGTATCGTGGTGAACGAAACGGCTAATAACGAAATTGGTTTTGACGAAGCGAAAACGGTTTCCCGTATTGTGAATGCCCTCAAGACTCTTGATGGAGGCTCCGCCATCTTGTTCCATGCTACAGCTGGTGGCGAATTGACTGACGCCAAGAAGCTGTTCTAAATTATTGCCTAGGCAATTTCCGCATTTCACGCCAGACCATGGTGAGGCCGAGAATGGCAGCACCTGTGTCTGCAATGGGCTGGGCAATGAATACTCCTTTGAGCCCAAGGAAATGCGGGAAAATGAGCAGTAAGGGAATGAACAGGATAATTTGACGGCAGGCGTTGAGGAAAAGCGACCGCCCTGCTTTGCCTGTTCCCTGGAAGAAGTTTCCAGAGGTCATAGCGAGCGGAATCATGAACATGGCCGCCATAAAGATGCGAAGGCCCCAGGAGGAAATTTCGAGTAAACGAACATCTCCGGCGGCGAACGGCGCAACGAATATCTCGCATTTCCACTGCAAAATGATGTAGGCGAGAAGCACGAAGCTTGTGGAGTACAATAGCGCAATTTTCATGGTCTTGCGGACGCGATTGAATAGCTTTGCGCCGTAGTTGTAACCGATGATGGGCTGCATGCCGTGGACAAATCCAAGAACGGGGAAGAGCACCATGGTGACAATGCTGTTCATGATGCCAAACGCAGAAATCGCCATGTCGCCACCGACAATTTCGCCCTTGAAGGTGCTGGTGTTGCCGTAGGTGGTAAGGCTCCAGGCGAGGATGGCGTTCATGAGGCTTCCGCAGATTTGCATAATGGATGGCGGAAGGCCGAGAATGAAAATTTTCCTTACGTAGGGGAACTTGAGACGCATGTGTCGTCGGCAGAACTTGATGGGGGTGTCCTTCTTTAAGAAGAACTGCATCACGAAAATGCTGCCGATGAATTGGGAGAGGATGGTTGCCCAGGCGGCGCCCTCGATGCCCCAGTGGAAAACCATAATAAAGAGCCAGTCAAGAATTACGTTGGATCCGGCCCCAATCATTACGCGGAACATGGCCGTTTTGGGGTGGCCCATGCTGCGGATAAAATGGTTCATGCCGGGGGTAATTGTTTGGAACAGGGCTCCGCACAAAATAATTCGCATGTAGGTGTTGGCGTAGGGGAGTAGTTCATCGCTTGCGCCAAAAATGCGGAGGAGCGGAGTCATGAACGTTTCGCCAAGTATGAATGCAGCCACGGCCATGACAACAAGTAGCATAAAACCGTGATTCATAATGATTGATGCCTGCGTGTACTTTTTTTCGCCAAGGCGGATAGCGAAGAGGGTATTGCTGCCGACGCCAATAATCATGGACATGGCCGAAATAAAAAGTACAATGGGGAAGCAGATGGTGATGCCGCCGATGCCGAGGTAACCGACGCCTTGGCCGACGAAATAGCGGTCCACTATATTATAGAGCGCCTCAACGCACATGCTGATGATGGCGGGGACGGAAAACTGCAAGATGAGTTTGCCAATACTTGCCGTTCCCAAGGTGTTAATCTTGGAATTTTGTAAAGCTCCTGTCATTTCGGGGCCAAAAATAGAAATTTTGCCTCATCGTTGCAAGATTAGTACATGTGCTTGTTTTGCAGGCGCTTTTCGAATTCTTCTTTGGGAAGAGGCTTATCGTAAATAAATCCCTGGACCATTTTGCAATTGATGTCGCGCAGGAATTCCAGTTGCTTGCTGTTTTCGACGCCCTCGGCGACCACTTCCTTGTTGAGCTCGTTCATGAGCCCGACCATGTTCTTGAGGACAATTTTTTCTTGAGTCTGCTTCTCGTCGATGTTGTCGAGGAGGGACTTGTCGAGCTTGATGACATTGACGTTGAAGTTCGTGAGAACATTCAGCGTGGAGTAGCCTGTGCCGAAGTCGTCAATGGAAACCGAGACTCCGTTACCGCGGAGCGTGTTCACAAAGGTGTGCATCGCGAGGTTGTCCTCGAAATCGGAAACTTCCGTGAGTTCGATTTCAATAAGGTCGCTGCTAATGTTGTACTTGTTCATGATGCCGAGAATGCTGTCGGCGAGGTTCGGATTTCTCAAATGGACTTTGGAGAAGTTCGAAGATACGCGGACGGGATTGTAGCCGGCATCGATCCAGCTACGGAGGTCTTTGCAGACCTGTTCAAATACAAAGAAGTCGAGCTGGCAAATGGTGGTTTCTTTTTCGAGAATCGGTAAAAAGTCGGCTGGTGGTACGATTGTCGAACCCTTGTTCCAACGAACGAGCGCTTCGCAACCGTGTAGCTTCCCTTGTTCCAGGTGGATTTTGGGCTGATAATAAACAATGAATTCGCCGTTTTTGAATGCCTCTTGGAAGGTGGCGGAAACTTGTTTTTCGTGCATGGCGTGTTCAAGCATTTCGTCGGTAAAAATCACGATGTCCTTGGAGCCCGGCCTTTTGGCTTCGGCAAGAGCGATGGACCCGTTGTGGAGAATTTCGCTCATGGTGTCGGTTTCGTTAACCGGGTATACACCCATACGGGCGTGGATGCTGAACTTGATGGGCTTGGGACCAATCTGTGTTGCTACGCTGATGTGCGAGAATTTTTGAATGAACTCGTCCTGCTTGTCTTTGTGAACGATGGCGAAGAAGTTGTCGCCGCCGAGACGGGCGATAAAACCGCACGATTCCAGGTATTCGGCCGCAGCGCGGGCATATGTGATAATACCCTGGTCTCCTGCCGAGGAGGATAGCGCCGAGTTGATATATTTATAGTTCTTGAAGTTAATGAATAATCCAGAGTAGTTCGCAAGCTCGCGGGAAATCTTGAGTTCAATGCCTTTTTGAATGAGGCTCGGCATATTCGCGATGCCCGTCATGGGGTCCGTAATGCTTGCCTGCTTGACCATGCCCATAAGGCGGGCTCGCCCGGAGAGAATGAACATGTCGAGGGCGAGGAGCTTGATGGCTTCAATTTCGCTTTCGGTGAATTTATGGGTTTTTATGGGGTGGAACCTGAATGTGGCGAGGCCATTTTCACCGGTGCGGAAAGTTTCTATAAGGGCGTTTTGTTCGTATCCAATTGGATTTTCGTAGAATGCGACCGTGCCACAAAACGGATTCTTGTTGTGGGCATTGGTCGGGGACATCAGTTGAGCCGAAATGCAACCGATATTCAATTTATCTATGACGGGAGGCAAGGCTTCGCCTATAAGCTTAGCCATCTCCTTGGGAGAGGTCACGTTCCCCTGGAGTTTCTCTCTAAAAGCCTTGTATTCTTCGCTACAAAGAGCGTTGTCCATACACCACCTCAAACATATGTCATAAATTAGATAAATATAGTTTTTTTGCCAATACCCTTGTGACAAGGAACACGGATGAGTTTAAGGTGTCGGCGAACGCAAGATATATATTTTTGTCAAAAAAGAATACGAAAAACGAAATTTAGGGGCTATTTTTTTTGCTTTTTTAATGTTTTAATTAACGGACGATTTTGCAGTGTTCCGTAACTCGTTGACTGTCAATGAAATAGGGGTCCTGCGCGCAAAAGGCTGCTTTGGGGGCGCCACAAAAGGTTTGTCCTAGGCTGTTTTGGAAGCCGTTACCTGTCAAAATTTCTATCTTTTTGCGCGAATTTTACGAGGTAAGCTCTATGACAGCTGAGGCAGAAAAGCCAAATATCATTACGTCCTCACTTGACTTTATTGTCAACTGGGGCCGTACTAATTCTCTGTGGCCGTTCCCTTATGGTACGGCTTGTTGTGCAATCGAATTCATGAGTACCGAAGTGGGCCGTTACGACCTTTCCCGTATTGGTTCCGAATACGTCCGCTTCACTCCGCGCCAGTCCGACGTGCTCCTGGTTTCGGGGACCATTACCTACAAGCAGGCCCCGATTCTCAAGCGCATTTACGAGCAGATGGCTGAACCCCGCTGGGTTATTGCCATGGGCGCTTGCGCTTGTTCCGGCGGTTTTTATGACTGCTACTGCACGGTTCCGGGTATCGACAACATTATCCCGGTGGACGTCTACATGGGTGGTTGCCCGAGCCGTCCGGAGGCCTTCTTTGATGCCATGTTTGACCTGCAGAACAAGATCAAGGACGAATCCTACATGAAGCAGCGTGCCGAACGCGTCAAGGATCAGTTGGAAATGATCAAGGCGAAAACAGCCGAAGCTAAGGCCTGTGCGAAGGAATTTGCTCACGAGAAGGTCGTGGACATCAAGGATTTCGTGGCTGAAAAAGAACATGAAGTTTTGAAAAAAGCTCAATTCTGGAAGGAGTAGAGATGAAGACTGTTGAAGATATCTTCTCTGCCTTGGAAGAAAGGTTTGGCGCGAAGCGCGAAATGCTCGACAAGTGGGGCATGACCGTTATTGTTTCGGCCAATTATTTGCATAATGCGGCTCAGTTCCTCAAGTGCGAGTCCGACATCAAGTTCGAAATGCTGGTGGACATTGCTGGTATTGACTACTTGACTTACCCGAACCACGAAGGTCCGCGCTTTGCTGTTTCGTACTCTTTTAAGAGTATGTCTAACGCCGGTGCTCGCTTCCGTCTTAAGGTGCTGGTCTCCGAGGATAATTTGAGTGTTCCGACCATTAGCGACCTCTATGCGAACGCCAACTGGTACGAACGTGAAGTTTGGGATCAGTTCGGTATCAAGTTCGCTGGTCATCCGGACCTCCGCCGCTTGTTGAACCACGTTGAGTTTGTGGGGCACCCACTCCGCAAGGATTACCCTGCCCAGAAGCGCCAGTGGCTCTCTACGAACGATTACCTGCTCCCGGAACTGGAACAGCGCCTCGAAGTCCTTGGTTACAAGGTCATTAAGCGCAGCAAGGAAGTGGAAACTAACGACAACGAATTTTTGGAAGGGAGTATCAAGGCATGATCGTACTGGATCCTAATGGCGAAAAGCTGAATTTGATGCCCTTGAACGTGGGGCCTAGCCACCCGGCGACTCACGGTTGCTTGCGTTTCCTCGCTGCTATGGACGGTGAAACCATCGTTGCTAGCGTCGAAGAAATCGGCTACCTGCACCGCGGGTTCGAGAAGATGGTGGAACGCGGTACCTGGCAGCAGGTGGTTCCTTATACGGACCGCCTCAACTACTGCTCCGCTATCATGAACAATATTGCCTACTGCCGCACGGTCGAAAAGATGTTTGGCGTAGACATCCCGGAACGCTGCAAGGTCTTGCGCGTGATTGTGAATGAACTTTCCCGTATCAACGACCACTTTGTGTGCGTCGCTGCTGCGTTCCAGGACTTGGGCGGTACGACTCCGTTCATGTACGCCTTCAACCCGCGTGAAGAAATCATGTGCATCTGGGAAAAGCTGACTGGCGCCCGTTTGACCAACAGCTTCGCCCGTATCGGCGGCCTCTACCGAGACAGTTACGATGGCTTCGAAAAGGACGTGCTCGCCGCTCTCGATTCTACCGAGAAGGCCTTGAAGGACTTGCACGCTTGCTTGGACCGTAACCGTATCTTCCTCGACCGTACCGTGGGTATCGGCAAGATCAGCGCCGAAAAGGCTATCAGCTACGGCTGGACCGGCCCGTGCCTCCGCGCAAGTGGTGTCGCAAGCGACCTCCGCAAGGATGAACCTTACTACGATTACGAAACGTACGACTGGGAAGTCGTCGTCGGCACACAGGGCGACTGCAACGACCGTTTGCAGGTACGCTTGGCTGAAATCGAAGAATCCGTGAAGATCGTGCGCCAGGCCCTGAAGCGCCTCGCTCCGGGCCCGGTCGACATCGTCGACCCACGCATCCGCGTGCCGGCGCACAAGCTCGCTTACCAGGATATGGAAGGCCTCATCGGCCGCTTCAAGAGCGTGTACGAAGGTATCCGCGTTCCGGAAGGCGAATTCTACTGCGGTACCGAATGCGCCAACGGCGAACTCGGCTTTACCATTGTAAGTGACGGCAGCGGCCACCCGTACCGCATCAAGGTCCGTCCGCCTTGCCTCACGCAGTTTGCCGCGTTCCACGAACTTGTGGAAGGCGGTATGCTGGCTGACTCCATGGCTGTCCTTTCTGGCCTCAACATTATTGCTGGAGAACTTGACCGATGAGAGACCATATTACTGGTGCAGTTCAATTTGTATCTAACAACCATCTGAAGTTCGACCGCCCGGCACAGCCTATCGAAGCTCTCCCGGATCCGGCAGAAACCTTCGGACATGTGAACAAGATCCAGGCTCAGCCGAGCGCGAAGGAAGTCCTCGCAAAGCTCGACACTCCTGAAATCAAGGCCCGCTGCGCAGACTTGCTCAGCCGCTACCCGGTTGGCCAGGGCGCTCTCCTCGAAGTCCTTTGGCTTGTGCAGGGCGTGTTCGGCTGGGTTCCGACGGAAGGCATCCGCTGGGCTGCAAACGTTTGCGGTTGCGCTCCGGCTCACGCTCTTGGCGTCGCTACTTTCTATACCATGTACAACCACGCTCCGAAGGGCAAGTTCCTGTTGCAGTTCTGCCGCAACATCAGCTGCACTATTAAAGGTGCTCCGAGCCTTATCGCCTACGTGGAACAGGCCTTGAACATCAAGACCGGCGAAACTACTCCGGATGGTCTTTTCACTATCCTCCAGGTGGAATGCCTCGGTAGTTGCGGCAACGGCCCGATGATGCTCGTGAACGATGACTTCGCAACCGACGCCGAAGGTGACAACCTCACGATGAAGCCGGGTACGACTCTCACGAAGGAATCCATCGACCGCATTCTCAAGTGGTGCTATGCCCACGAGAACAACATGCCGAAGCACGACGTGCTTGGCGGTATGGTGAAGGGCCACGGTGGCCATCCGGGTGCTCCGGGTGCAACGGCTAAGCCGCAGGTCGCCGACTACGCTCCTCCTTCTCCTGTTTTGAACGTGAAGGCTGAAGCCGACGAAACGGGCGCAACCCTCACTTGGAAGGGCGCTCCGGAATTCACGAAGATCGTTGTTGAAAAGAAGTCCGGTAATGACTGGGTGGCCGTTGGCGAACCCGGCGTGAAGGACAAGGCTTTCGTCGATGCCGCCGGCAAGGTTGGCGACGAATACCGCATGATCGCTACGAGTGGCGAACGCGTGGCAAAGCCTTCCAACGTTGCTGTCACTACTCAAAAGCCCGCCCCGGTGGAAGAGAAGAAGGTGTAATTATGGCAGAAACAGTAAAAGTTTGTACGCAAAACTTTGGCAAGGGCGCCCAGGACATCGAAGTCTACAAGAAGCTGGGTGGCTACGCCAACATTTCTGAACGCTTGTTCAACATGAGCCAGTTCGAACTCATCGACTACGTGCAGCGCAGTAACTTGCGCGGTCGTGGCGGTGCAGGCTTCCCGACCGGCATGAAGTGGAGCTTTGTGCCCCGCGGAACAGGCAAGCCGGTTTACATTGTCGTAAACGCTGACGAAGGCGAAGGCGGTACGTTCAAGGATCACTTCCTCATGATGGAAGATCCGCACCGCTTGATCGAAGGCCTCATCATCGCCGCTTGGGCACTTGGTTCCCGCGCAGCCTACATCTACTGCCGTGGCGAATTCCTCCCGTGCATCGAGAGCCTCAACAAGGCCTTGAACCAGGCTTACGCTGCTGGCTACCTCGGTGAAAATATCATGGGCACCAAGTTCTGCTTCGATATCTTCGTTCACCGTGGCGCTGGCGCCTACATTTGCGGTGAAGAAACAGCTCTTATCAACTCCCTCGAAGGCCAGAAGGGCCAGCCGCGCCTTAAGCCGCCTTTCCCGGCCGTGAGCGGTGCATGGAAGTCTCCGACCTGCGTGAACAACGTAGAAACTATCATGAGCCTTCCGTGGATTTTGCAACACGACCCGAGCGAATACGCCAAGATGGGTACTCCCCGCGCTGGCGGTACCAAGGTGTTCTGCATTTCGGGCGATGTGAAGAATCCGGGCGTGTACGAAGCTCCGCTCGGCACCCCGATGATGACGATGATCAATGACTACGCCGGTGGCGTGGTTGGCGGTAAGCTCAAGGCCGTTCTTCCGGGCGGTTCCTCTTGCGCTCCGCTTACTGCCGAAGAAGCCGCGGTCGCCACGATGGACTACGAATGCCTCGCCTCCATGAAGACGATGTTCGGTTCAGGCGCCATGATCATTATCAACGATACGCACAACATGGTGGATCTTTTGAACTGCCTCGGCAACTTCTACAGCCACGAATCCTGCGGCCAGTGCACCCCGTGCCGCGAAGGTACGGGCCTCTTGCACCGCATTCTGAACCAGATTGTGGCAGGCAACGGTCACGATGGCGACGTGGAACTGATGCAGAGCCTCTGCGGTGGTTTTGGTGGCGTGACGATTTGCCCGCTTTCCATTTCTCTGGGTGGCCCTGTGGGTAGCTACTCCGCAAAGTTCCGCGCGGACTTTGACGAATATATTGCAAAGAACCCGGATCACGCCAAGCCGCGTATCCAAGAAACAAGTCGTCCTGGAATTTTCTGGTAATAATATGAGCAACTTCTACAACATGCCGAAACTCCCGACCGAATCGAGCCCGAAGGTGGAAATCTTCGTGGATGACAAGGCCGTGATGGTTCCTGGCGATACGAACCTCCTCGAAGCCCTCAAGGCTGTCGGGATTGAAACTCCTCACGTCTGTTACCATCCGTACCTTCCGGTTTCTGGTAACTGCCGCCAGTGCCTGGTGGAACAGGAAGGCCCGCGCGGTCGTATGCTGGTTATTTCCTGCTATACGCCTGTCACTCCGGGTATGAAGATTTATACTCCTGCTAGTAGTGCCCGCGTGAAAAACGCCCGCAAGGCTACCCAGGAATTCATGCTGGTGAACCACCCGCTTGATTGCCCGATTTGCGACAAGGCCGGTGAATGCACCTTGCAGGAAAACTACATGGAATGCGGCCAGAACGAATCCCGCCTCCGCCCCGAATACGGCAAGAACTACCACGGCAATCCTGCCCACCAGTTCGTTGACGCGAAGGGCCAGGTCCGTGGCGGCAAGCACGTCGATATCGGCCCGCGCATCTTGCTCGACGAAGAACGTTGCGTGCAGTGCGACCGTTGCGTACGCTTTATGCGCAGCATCGCCGGTTCCGAACAGCTCCAGCTTGCTGGCCGTGCCGACCATACTTATATTACTACGTTCCCGGGCGAAAAGCTCGACCACGAATACGACTTGTGCGTAACGGATGTGTGCCCGACGGGCGCCATGACTGCAAAGTACTTCCGCTTCCAGAAGCGTGTGTGGCTCCTTTCCCACACGCCGACCGTTTCGATGGACGATTCCCTGGGCGCAAACATCTGGCTTGACCACGCCGATGGCCGCATCTATCGCGTGATGCCGCGCTGCAACCCGGAAGTGAACCGCAGCTGGCTCTCCAACACGAGCCGCCTCGCTTTCCAGGAATTCGACAAGAACCGCCTTCCGTCCATGGATATCGAAAGCTACACCTTCAGCGAAGGCAAGGTTGCCTTGGTCGCTGGCGGAAGCTGCACGATGGAAGACCTCGCTGCCATGAAGTTGCTCAAGGAAACCCTGGGTGACCGCGCCGAACTCTTCGGTGGTACACTCCTCAAGGTGAACGCACCGGATGGCATCGCAAAGAGCGGCGACCCCTGTGCGAACCGCGCAGGCATGAAGCTCATGGGCTTCGCCGATGTCGCTGACCTCGTCAAGCGCGCTTCCGAATTCAAGACTCTCGTGACCGTGAACGCCGACCTCTTCGGCGAAGATCCGGCCACCGCAAAGCCTCTGGAACAGATCAACAGCATTATCGCCCTTTCCGCTTTCGACAACGCGACAGCAAAGAAGGCGACGATTGCTCTTGGCGTAAAGCACTGGAGCGAAGTCCAGGGTACCATGGTGAACAGCCTGAACATGGTTCAGAAACTGAACGCCTGCCCGGTTTGCCCCGACGGAAAGCTCTGGGCCGCCTACGAAATCCTTTCGGATATGGCCGGCAAGAAGTTCGCTTCCGCCGCCGACGCTTTCAAGAAGGCTACGGAATATGTCCCGGCTTTTGCAGGTCTCTCTTACGATACCATCAAGAGCACAGGAAAACTCCTCGAGGGAGGTAACGCATAATGGATATTATTGAATCCAGAACCTGGATTGAATGGGTCATCACAATCGCGAAGTTCGCCTTCTGCTTTGTGCCGGTCCTTTACATCCTTCTCTTGATCCCGATGGAACGTCGTGGCGCGGGTTTTATGCAAGACCGTCAGGGCCCGAACCGTTCCTACATCAAGATTCCGTACTTTGGTAAAATCCGCTTGTTCGGCTATGTGCAGAACATGTGCGATGGCGCCAAGCTGTTTTTTAAGGAAATGTTCGCTCCGGCGGGCGTGAACAAGGTGCTGTACTATGTGGCTCCGGCCGTCCCGTTCGCCATCGTGTTCCTTTCTCCGTGCGTGATTCCTTGGTTTGGCCCGATGGTGTTCGAATGGGGCGACAAGATGGTTCGCATCCCGGGCTCCATCATCGATTCTGACGTGGGCGTGCTCTTGCTCATGGGCTTCTCCTCGATTTCTGCTTTTGGTGCAATCCTCGCCGGTTGGGCTTCCAAGTCCAAGTACACCTTCCTCGGTGCACTCCGTACGAGTTCCATGACCATTAGCTACGAAGTTTGCCTTGGACTTTCCCTTATGGGCATTCTCCTTCTCGCGGGCTCCTTCAACCTGACGGACATCGTGAGCTGGCAGGAACACCACGTGTGGGGCATCGTTGCCCAGCCTGTGGCCTTCTTCTGCTTCCTCATCGCGAGCATCGCCGAAACGGGCCGCGCTCCGTTTGACGTGGCCGAAGGTGAACCTGAACTCGTCGCCGGTTACCATACGGAATACGGTGCTATGCAGTTCGGTCTCTTCTACATGGGCGAATACTCCCACATTTGCATTAATAGCTTCCTCATTGCAACGCTCTTCTTGGGCGGCTACTCTGTGCCGTTCGTGACGACCGAGACGATGCAGGCCCACATGGGTGGCGCTCTCGCCATTCTCTGTGGCATCCTTGCGTTCCTCGTGCTTGCCTTCCTCCACATGCTTTACCGTTATTCTCGCAAGCTCAAGGCGACTGAACAAACGCACCGCTTTGTCGTGTTGCAAGAATACAAGCTTTACAAGATTTGCGGTTGGATTGCTGCCGTCGTGCTTGTCGCCCTTGGCGTTTGCGCATGGCTCTTCTACAATCCGGCCAACTTCGTGGTGAACGGTGTTGCCGTGGGCAGCCTCGCTACCGCCGTCGGTACCGCTCTTATTCACCTTCTGGTGCTTGTCGTGAAGAGCGTGTTCTTCTGCTGGGTGTGGATTTGGGTCCGCTGGACTCTCCCGCGCTTCCGCTATGACCACGTGATGCACCTCGGTTGGAAGATTATTTTGAACATTGCCCTCATCAACCTCGTGGTGACCGCAGTTATTGCCAAACTCGCAGGGGGTAACTAATGCGCGTTATTAAGCAAACTCCTATGAACTGGATTGAACGCCTCTACATTTTTGAATGCCTTAGAGGTTTGTTCACCACTTTGAAGCATGCCGCTCGCGGTCTCTTCCGCTATGAGACCCTCCCGACAATCTCTTACCCGGAAGGTCAGCCCGAAATTCGCAGTACCTACCGCGCCAAGCATCGTTTGATGCTTCGCCCCGATGGTACGCCCCGTTGCGTGGCCTGCGGCATGTGCGCTGCGGCTTGCCCGGCTCACTGCATTTTTATTGAAGCAACGCAGAGCGATGACCCGCGCATTGAAAAACGCGTGATGCGCTTTGATATTGACCATTTGACTTGTGTGTTCTGCGGTCTTTGCGCTGAAGCTTGCCCGGTAGATGCCCTCCGCATGGATACCAAGAAAATCGTATTTGAACACCGTACCCGTGACGAATTCGTGGCTCACCTGAACGACCTCATTGACTGGGATCCTAAGGATTACCCCGAAGACGCACAGAGCCAGATGGCTCCGGGCGGTACAAAGAATGCCGAGGCCCTCAAGGTCTGGGGAATGGAGGTTAAGTAATGCTTGCTCTCATTTACTTCATTGTCTTGGCTGTGATCGCGTTGGGCGCTGCCGCTTGCGTTCTTCTCAGCCGCCATCCGCTTTACGGTGCGCTTTCGCTTATCGTATCCATGGTTTCTCTCGCCGGTATTTATGGCCTTATCGGAAGCCCCTTCCTTGGGGTCGTCCAAATCATGGTCTATGCGGGTGCAATCATGATGCTCGTGACTTTCGTGATTATGGTGCTGAACGGCGCTCGCGATTCCAAGACCCCGATGTTCGACAAGGTTTCCTTGTTCGTGATACCCGCGGTTCTTGTGCTCGCTGGTCTTGTGGGTTTCGCCCTGGTTCGCGCTCCGCTCGCCTTTGATGCGACAACGCTCCGCGGTTCCGTGGCTCTCACGTCCCGTTCGCTCTTTGATGTGGCCCTGACGGGGCCGGGCTACTTTATGCTTTTCGAAGTTCTTGGTCTTTTGCTTCTCTCTGCGATGGTTGCCGCCGTGCTCCTCGCCAAGAAGCGCCTTGGCTCCGTGGTATCTGAAAATACGGAGGATAAACACTAATGGAACTCCAGCCTATATATATTCAGATTCTGGCTTTGGCAATTTTCGCCATTGGCCTCATGGTGGCAATTTCCCGCCGCAACTTGTTCTTTGTGCTCATGGGCATTGAACTTGCCTTGAACGCTGTGAACCTCTCCTTTATCGGTTTTGCAAAGACCTTGCCGGCCGATATGAGTGTCGCGGGCCAGATTGTTCCGCTGTTTGCAATTGCCGTTGCCGCTGCTGAAGCGTGCGTCGGTTTCGCCATGGTCATTATGCTCTTCCGCAAAAAGGAAAGCATTGATGCCGATAACTATTCGAACATGAAGGGGTAATAAGCTATGACAAATTTACCGCTTTGGCTCATTCCCCTGTTCCCGCTGATCGCTACGATCTTGCTCGGTACAATCGCTGTTACGTCTTCGCCTAGCAAAAAGGGCCCTGCCGAAGGTATCATTGGCGCTCTCGCCGTGATGTTCCCGGCTGTATCTTTTGCTGTGGTGGTGGTTCTCGCATACTCTATGCCCGAAGCCGGCATTCGCGAAACGCTTTGCAACTGGATTGATATCCCGATGTTCAAGGCTGATATCGGATTCCTGTTCGATGGCCTTTCTCGCATTATGCTGTTGTTCGTCACGGGCATTGGCACTCTCATTACGCTGTACTCTGTTGGTTATATGCATGGCGATCGCGGCTTTGCTCGCTTCTTTGCCTACATCAACCTGTTCTTGTTCAGCATGATTGTGCTCGTCCTCTCGGACAGCCTCCTCCTCACGTTCCTCGGTTGGGAAGGTGTGGGCCTTTGCTCTTACCTGCTCATCGGTTTCTGGAACCACGACATTAACAACTGCAAGGCTGCTAACAAGGCTTTCATTGTGAACCGCGTGGGCGACATTGGATTCATTCTTGGTATGCTCTGCCTCGTGACGATTGGCGGCGCTGGCATTTTGAATTACGATGCCCTCAACCAGTTCATTCAAATGATTGTTTCTGGCAACCATGTTGACATTGTTGTTCCGGCTCTTTCTGTTGCTGGCGTTCTCTTCTTTATCGGTTGCACCGGTAAGTCTGCTCAGATTCCGCTCCTCACTTGGCTCCCCGATGCCATGGCGGGTCCGACTCCGGTTTCTGCCCTCATCCATGCGGCAACGATGGTGACTAGCGGTGTTTACCTGCTTGCTCGTCTTGGCAGCATGTTTGTCCTTTTGCCGGTGGTTCTCGATATCATTACCGTCGTCGGCATGCTTACGGCTTTCTGGGCTGCAATGGCCGGACTCTTCCAGAACGACATTAAGAAGGTTCTTGCCTACTCCACGATTAGCCAGCTTGGCTACATGTTCATGGCTGCGGGTGTTTGCGCCTTTGACGCTTCCATCTTCCACGTGTTTACCCACGCCTTCTTCAAGGCTGCCCTCTTCCTTGGCGCCGGTGCCGTGATTCACGCTCTCGCCGGCGAACAGGATATGCGCAAGATGGGTGGCATGATCAAGAAGACCCCGGTTACGGCCTGCGTCATGATTTTTGCGTTCCTCGCCATTATCGGTTTCCCGGGTTTTGCCGGATTCTGGTCCAAGGACTTGATTCTTGAAAAACTCTATGTCAGTGGCCCGATGGGTCCGTACTTCTACGGCGTTGGCCTCTTGACTGCTGTGATTACCGCCATTTACATGGGCCGTCTCATTATCCTTACGTTCTTTGGTGAATACCGCGGTTCTAAGGAAAGTGAAGAACATATTCACGAAGCTCCGGCTGCAATGCTTCTCCCGATGGGTGTGCTTGCTTTTGGTGCCGTATTCTCTGGTTACCTGTGGGCCGACTCCATGGGTATCACGTTCTTTAGCGATACCCTCGCTCCGGTGGTCGGTTCCGCTCAGGCTTACAACGCACTCAACCACATTCACGGTCATGTGAACCCGATGGTGTTTGCTGGCCTTGGCACGTTAGCCGC
Organism: Fibrobacter sp.; assembly: GCA_024398845.1. Classification (GTDB taxonomy): domain Bacteria; phylum Fibrobacterota; class Fibrobacteria; order Fibrobacterales; family Fibrobacteraceae; genus Fibrobacter. The sequence continues at coordinate 22,829 of JAKSIM010000029.1, forward strand.
GGTTCTCGGTATGTTTATTGCTTACAAAATCTACGGTAAGGCTCGCGTGCCGGCTGCTAAGGGTTCCAGCGCTCCGCAGGGCTTCAAGGCTACCTGGACGTTCTTCTTTGACAGCGTCCACAAGTACTGCGGCATCATTCCGGTGTCGGTACTTGCATGGATTTGCGATGTTGTAGTCGACAAGATTTTGCAGGCTATTCAATGGACGCTTGGCGCTATTGCTACGATTTTGGGCGATGGTGCTGCAAGCTTCCAGGTGCGCAAGGTTCGCTTGCAGGTTGCGTTTAGCATCGCAGGTGTCGCCGCACTTGTTATTGTTGTACTTCTGACTGGAGGAATTGTCTAATGCTGTTGCATCTCCTTGTCATTGCACCGTTCATTGCCGCTGTCCTTATGGTGGCGACTTCCAAGGAAGATCCGAAGTCTTCTTCCCGCTTGGCTATTCTGTTTGGCATCGCCTTTGTGGTGATGTCGGTGATGCTTATCGCCGCAGGGAACCAGGCTACCAATCCTATTGAATGGTTCAGAATTCCTGGTACCAAGGGTCCTGTCTATTACTACTTGTATAGTCATGGTCTGGGCGCCTGGATGGTGTTCCTTTCTTGTGCTCTTTCGCTGGTGGCTATCATTACCGCCCGCAATACCACTTGCAAGAACTTCCGCAACTTTGTCATTGGCATTTTCAGCCTGATGGGCGCCATGAACGGCACCTTCCTCGCTGCCGATGCCGTGCTGTTCTTCTTCTTCTTCGAAGCTATGGTGATTCCTGCCGCAGTGCTCATCGCCGGTTTCGGAGGCAAGGATCGCACCAAGGCTGCCATGACGTTCGCGATTTACACCTTGGTTGGCTCTGCCCCCATGATGGTCGCTTTGTGGTACTTGCTCACCATCTCCGATAACTCCCTGCTGCTCTCTTTGGCTGTCGCTTTGCAGAGCTTGCCCGAAGGCACGCAGACTGCTATCCTCGTGAGTTTCCTCCTGGCCTTCCTTGTGAAGACTCCGATTTTCCCGTTCCACGGCTGGCAGGCGATTACTTACGCTGAGGCTCCGGCTCCGCTTTCTGCAATCCTCACGGGTGCAATGAGTAAGGCTGGTGTGTTTGGCTTTATTGCCTGGATTCTCCCGATATTCCCGCTCTCCATGAGTGTGGTGAATGCAATGATGTGGCTTGGCCTCGTGACTGCTGTGTACGGCGCCTTGATGGCCCTTCGCGCAAATGATGGCAAAAAGCTTTTGGCCTTTAGCTCTATGAGCCACCTTGGTCTTGCTGTGGCGGGCGTGTTCAGTCTTTCTGAGGCTATGCTCCCGGCAGTGCTCGTGCTCCTCGTGGCCCATGGCATTTCGGCTGGTGCACAGTTCTTCTTGATGGGTATTGCCGAACGTATGGCCGGTACCCGTGAACTCGATAAGCTTGGCGGTCTCGCTAGCAAGAATCCGGTGTTCAGCACGCTCTTTGGCGCTGCGGGCATTATGAGCCTTGCCGTTCCTGGTACTGCAGGATTTATCGGCGAATTCACCGTGCTTCTCTCCCTGTGGGATATGGGCCCGTTCCCGGCTCTCGTCATGGGCTTTAGCATGATCCTTTCCGCCGCTTACATGCTTCGCTTTATCCAGAAGGTTATCTTCGGCAAGCAGGCTCGCGAATACGAAGAGGGGACGCGTACGTCTGGTTTGGAAGGTGCCGCTATTGGCGTTATGACCATTCTCCTTTTGGTGTTTGGTTTCCATCCGGCGTTCATCACCAATTCTCTCCACTTGTTCGATGAACAGGCTGTGGAACAGATGGCCGATGTGAATAAGGCTGAAGGCGAAGAAACTGCTACCGAAACCATGGAAATGGACGAGGACGAAACCCCGATTCAGGCCATGTCTGCCGAAGAGCTTGCACAGCTCGATTCTACGCTTGCCGCTAACGGCTTTAGCGAAGAAGAACGCAAGTCTTTGATTGCCCAGATTTCTGGTGTTGAATCCCAGCTGGCTGCATCCGATTCTGTGGATGTCATTCAGGCGGCCGCCGATTCCGCGGTTATGCTTGCGGATTCTGCTAAAACAAATGTTGAAGCTCTGAATAAGGAGGCTTCCAATGACTAATTTCATTAACCTTTTGCCGATTGTCCTTGTGGCCGCTGGCGCTCTTGTGACGCTTGCTGCCGAACCGTTCATCAAGGACGAAAATAAGCACAAGATTCTTCCTTGGGTTGCTGCTCTGTTCGTGGCTTGCGGCATGGGCGCCTTCGCTCTTGTCAATACCGACACTGTGCTCAACCTGTATGCCATGGATCCTATCCGCCGCATGCTCGGCATTACGGTGCTTATTTGCGCTTTCCTCGGCATTGCCGGTATCCAGTGGACCTTGGGCCACGAAAAGTTCAAGGGTGGTGAAGCTTACGGGCTTATGCTCCTTGCAACTTGCGGCGCCTTGTTCATGACTCAGGCTATTGACTTTGTCGCGCTCTTCCTTGGTATGGAGCTCACGAGCTTCCCGGTGTACGCCCTTGTGGGTATTCGCCGTCATCAAGAAAATGCGGGTGAAGGCGTGTTCAAGTACTTTGTTTCGGGAGCTGTGTTCAGTGCCTTGTACCTCTACGGTGTGGCTTTGATTTATGGTGCTACCGGCAGTACGAATTTCTTTGCCTCTATTCTCGATGGTCGTGCCCCGATTTATGCTGTGGGTATCCTCTTTGTGATTTTCGGTTTGCTCTTTAAGGCCGGTGCTGCTCCGTTCCACTTCTGGGTGGCCGACGTTTATACGGGTGCATCTGTTGCCGTGACGGGCTTTATGGCCGCCGTGGTGAAGGTTGGGGCTCTCGCGGCTCTTGGCTCCGTGTGGCTAGGACTCCTGGTGACCAAGGCCAATACGGCTCCTGCCTGGAATTTGGCTGAACCGGTGACGATTGGTAGCCAGTCTCGTTCTTTGTACCTGGTGGTGCTCATCGTCGCAGTGCTCTCGATGGTCATTGGCGCCTTTAGCGGTCTTGCTCAAAAGTCCATCCGCCGCATTTTGGCTTTCTCTGCCGTGATGAATGCTGGCTTCATTGTGATTGGTTTCTTGCTTCCGAACTATGCCAACAATGGTTCCGTGCAGCTCGGCCCCATGGCGTACTTCCTTATGACCTATGCCGTTGCCAGTGCAGGTGCTCTTACGGGTATTGCCTACTTGGCTGGTAAGGACGACAAGAACGAAACCCTCGATGACCTCCAGGGTGTCGGCCGCAAGCGCCCGTTCGTGGCACTTGGCGTTGCCGTTTGCCTTGCAAGCCTTGCTGGTCTTCCGCCGGTTGCCGGTTTCCTTGCCAAGTTTACGCTCTTTACCGATGCGTTCTCTGCTGGCCTTGGCAAACTCGCCGCCTTCGGTTTTGCACTCTCCCTCGTGGCTGCCGTATACTACCTGCGCGTGGCTTACGTGCTGTTTGCACCGCGTAAGTGCGAATGCGAAGAGAAGTGCTGCTGCAAGTGCACAAGCTCTGCCTTTGGCTATTTGCTCAAGTTTAGCGTAGCTATGGCAGCCCTGGTGCTTCTTGCCGTGAGCATATTCCCGGGCGTGGCTTTGATTGGCTAATATTTTGAAGCCCTGCCTGGGCTGGGCCCTGTTTAAATGCCTCCGGTTAAATGCCGGGGGTGTTTTTTTATTGAAAATAGGTGTCCGTTTGGTGAAAATGGGTATAAACTGGGAAAAATTTGATGCTTTATACCCATTTTTTTGAAAGTTGAATGGCGAGAAATGTGTGATTGGTGGTGTTTTGGGTATAAATGGGGAGGTGGTGAGTGTTTTATACCCATCTCGGCCGGGGTTATTGGTGCTGCTAAATAAAATTTGAATAATTTGTGTGTAAAACTGGGTATAAAAGGTTGCTGAACAGGTGCGTTTATACCCACTTTTGGGAAAAAGGCTGAAATTTTCTATATTAAGCACTATGGAAAAAGTTTATCGTACCGGAATTGGTTTCGACGTTCACAAATTGGTGGAAGGTCGCAAGTGTATTATTGGCGGGGTGGATATCCCGTACGAAAAGGGCCTGCTTGGCCATAGCGACGCAGATGTGTTGCTGCACGCCATTAGCGACGCGCTCCTCGGGGCGGCGGGCCTCGGCGACATAGGTACGTATTTCCCGGACACAGACCCGGCGTTCAAGGGCGCCGATAGCTTGGAACTCCTCCGCAAGGTGGGCGAGGAAGTCAAGAAGGCCGGCTACGAGATTGTGAACATCGATGCCGTGGTGATTTGCGAACGCCCGAAGGTGAACCCGCACAAGGATGCCATGAAGGCGAATATCGCCCGCGTGCTCGGACTTGACGTACGCCAGGTGGGCATCAAGGGCTCGACGACCGAAAAACTCGGCTTTACCGGCCGCGGGGAAGGCATTGAAGCCCAGGCCGTTGCAACGCTGTTTGGCGACATTTTTGGCAACCGATAACCATTTGAAAAACATAAAGTTACGTAATTTAATGCGTGACTTTATCGTTTTTTCCCCTCTTTTTTGCTATCTTTTTTACAAATTTTTTTGACTTTATGCTGGACAGATTTCCGGTGTAAGTTAAGGAGGGGATATGCTAAAAAAAAGCACGTTTACATTCTTGTATACTCTGCTAGCCATGGCCGGAATTAGCGCGGCTGCCACGATAACACCTGTAATACCCAATCAAGATAATGGCGACTGCTACTTAATTGGCTCTGCTGCCGAACTTTACGGATTTGCGGCTATCGTGAACGGAACTGGCGGCCATACTGCAAACCCCGAGGTTTGTGGCGAGCTCACCAGTAACATTGTGGTGAACGAGGACGTTCTGACCTCGGCTGGTGAACTGAATAAAGCCCCCACAGGAGGCTTTTTAGAGTGGACTCCGATTGGAAATAAGAATAATCCGTTCCGGGGATGGTTCTATGGTGAGGGCCACACCATCAGCGGGTTGTATTTCAATAACTCGGGAATGGACAATGTCGGCTTGTTCGGCTATACATCTGGAAAGGTCACTATCGACGGCGTTGGAGTGGTGGATTCGTATTTCAGTGGAAACAAAAATGTTGGTGGTATAGTTGGTCGAGCTGCCGTAGAGAAAACAAAAACGTTGTCTGTGACAAATTCGTATAACATGGGTTCGGTAATAGGAACCAGTAATGTTGGCGGGCTCGTTGGTAAAAATGGAAATGTTAAATTCTCATATAATACAGGCTCTGTAACAGGAACCGAAAATGTCGGTGGTCTTGTTGGTTCGAATATTGAAAATCAAAAAAATGATTTCGAAATAAATGACTCCTATAATGTTGGTCTTGTGAGTAAGGGGGATGGCTCGGGGAACTTTGTGCTGGGCGAAGGATGTCCTACGGATTCCCTAACTAGCGCTGTAAGGAATGTTTATTATCTCGAAGGTTTTGGTGATGAGTGCCTTGGCGCAATTTCGATGACCTCGCGTGAATTTGCTGAAGGCTTGGTTGCTAGTATGTTGCACAATGATAGTACCGTCTTGGGCGCTGACATTTGGGGCCAAGTTGTGGGGAGTGATAAAACTCCGACGTTAACAGGAGAAATCAAGTTTTTACTCAGTGAAGGCTGCTTTGAAATAGCAAGTGAAGAAGACCTTTACTTTTTTGCTGTTGCTGTAAATAATGGTGTTGATTCTGATGTTTGTGTCAAGCTTACTAAGAACATCGTGGTGAATAAAAATGTGCTTGCAAACGTAAATGCCGATGGGTCGCTAAAAGACGGTGTGAATGTTAAGAAGTGGATTCCGATTGGAAATAAGAATAATCCGTTTCGGGGATGGTTCCATGGTCAGGGCCACACCATCAGCGGGCTGTACTTCAATGATGCTTATGCTGATGATGTAGGTTTGTTTGGCTATGTTTCTGAATATGTCACCATTGATAGTGTGGGTTTGGAGGATTCGTACATCAAGGCTTGTGATTATGTCGGTGGCCTTGTCGGTTTTGCTCGTGGCTCGTTGACCATAAGCGACTCTTACAATGCAAGTTCCGTGAATACCCGAGGTTCTAGTTTTGGAGGCCTTGTTGGTGGTGCCGTTGGCACTCTGTCTATAAGCAATTCGTATAACGTGGGCTCACTGAATGGTGTCTATTGGGGTGGTGGTCTTGTTGGGAATGCAGATGCATTGATTGTCAGCAATTCGTACAATGCAGGTCCCGTTTATATTAGTGGCGCAGGTACTTATGTTGGTGGCGTTACTCCCTCGGTGGCAAAAACGTCGACTGTAACTAACTGCTTCAATTTTGGCACTATTAGTTATCCTACTGGCAACTGGATTAATAAAGATGACCTTGTCGCTAAAGGTGGCGATGGTGCTGTAACGGTAACAAATAGCTTCTCTATCGGTAAAAGCAGATTTGAAGGCAATGGCGCCACGAAGATGTCTACCGATAAATTTAAAGATGGTACTGTCTTTGTTGCTCTTCGCAGCGCCGAAGGCGGCGAAGTGTGGCACCAGAGTAAAAACGACGCCTATCCGACGCTTGCTCCGAAAACAGATGCTCCCATGCATGTGATAACCTTGCATTATTCCGAAAAGGATTCTGTAGTGATTGCGTATACGGAAGGTACTGTTCTAACGCTTCCGGCAGTGGATAAAGATGGAAAATATGTTATCTGGTATGACGAGGAAGGGACGTTCTATATAGACATTCCTTTGACCGCCAATGGTGATTTGACTTTACATGCAGTTGAATTCAAATCAGGAAGTGATGGTGTTTATGAAATTGCCAATGCGGACATGCTCTATAAATTTGCTGCAATCGTGAATGGCGGCGAATCTACTGCCAAGGCTAAGCTGACGGCGAACATCGTGGTGAACAGGCGTGTGCTTGCCGGTGAGGGCGGTGTGTCGAATGTTGACGCAACAACTGGCGCTTACACAGGCTCTACAACCGGTCTCCGCAAGTGGACTCCGATTGGCAACAATTCCAATCCGTTCAATGGTACATTCGATGGTCAGGGCCACACTATTAGCGGATTGTATTTCAATGACGCCAATGAGCTTAATGTAGGCTTGTTCGGTTATGTTTCAGGAGACGAAATAGTCACTATCAGCAACGTCGGTGTAAAGGATTCCTATTTTAATGCAAAATCTGCAGTTGGTGGTGTTGTTGGCTGGGTTGATTATGCTTCGTTGGACATGAAAAATGTGTACAATGCAGCGGTTGTTGTGGGAACATCTTTTGTTGGCGGCGTTGTTGGCTATGTTGGTTTGAATTCTCAAACTTTAAGCATGACCAATGTTTATAATGTCGGCTTAATAAATTGCGAGGATGCTGGACAGGCTGGTGGACTTGTTGGTGAATTTGGGAATGATTCTGAGGAAGCTAAAGTTACAATCAAGAATTCCTACAACTATGGAGAAGTTGTCGGTGGTAATTCATTGGTTGGTTATGTTGAATCTGAATACGAAAATGTTGAAAATGTCTCCGTCTCCAACTCCTACTACCTTGGCGACGCGGCTCAGGGCGATTACGGCACGGTAAAGTCCTCTACCGAATTCGCTGACGGTACGGTATTCGCCGCACTGCATAGTGCCGAAGGTGGTTACGTTTGGGTGCAGGCTCCTGGCGGCAAGTTCCCGACCATTGATATCAACGCAAGCGAGAACGCCAATATCGTTGTTCTTGACTGGTCGACTGCCGCCGATAGCATCACCCTTGCCAACGCAGGATACTCCGAAGGTGACATTGTCGTCGTGAAGGGCGGCAAGCAGTTCTACGCCGACGGCAAAATTTATGAGGGCGTCCTTTCTGCGGAACAGATTGCAGCGATTGGCTCCAACAATCTTTACCCGATTAGCGGTGTTAAACTTGAAAACGTTAATGGTAAACTGGTGGCAACTTTGGATGGAAATTCGTCAAAAACATTCCTGATTCCAACTGATATCGCTGTAAGCAAGGTTATTTGCCTACGTGATTTGATAGGGGGTATCTTCCAGACTATCATGCTTCCGTTTGACGCACCGCTCGACTCTGAAATTGGAGTCAAGTTCTACGAGTTCAAGGAAGTTGCTGCTGATTACAACGTGAAAGTTTCTACGGTCAAGGATAAAATTTTGGCGAATAAGCCGTATATTGTGGTTGCAAATTCCGGAATCACGCAAATGGAATTTGCTCCTGAAGGCGGTTTGACCCTTGTCAAGTCCACTTCAGATGTCTACGAAGTTCGAAAGGGCAATTGGGTGATGAAGGGCGTTTACAAAACCAAAGTCTTTGATGATGATGACACTGAACTCGGTCGTGCATACGGTTTTGCCGGACAGCAACAGGACGGTACCAAGATCGGTGAGTTCGTGAAAGTTGGTGCAGAAGCTTTTGCTAGTCCGATGCGCGTGTATCTAGTGAATGACCCTGTATCGCTGGCTCGCCCGGGGCAAAATGACGGGAACAGTTTTGCCCTTATTCAAGCGGTTCCAGAAAGTCTTTCTGTCGTAAATGTTGACGACGAGGAAGATGAGACGATGGTCGTGAAACGCATTACAGTTGTTCCGACGGTTGTCCCGACAAATCGCTGGTTTGACATGAAGGGCCGCGCGCTCGATGCAAAACCGACTGCCAAGGGCACGTACTATTACAACGGTCAAAGAGTTATTATCAAGTAATTGAAAAACGAAAGTTGAGAAGGCTATCTTATTAGTGCTTCAAAATAACGAAGTTCAGACTGCAAATTTGGCAATCGATAACCATTTGTAAACAATAAAGTTACGTATTTTAATGCGTAGCTTTATTTTTTACTTTTTTTATGTTATTTTTACTACGAAAAGTTTTTGATTTTATGCTGGACTGACTTCCGGTGTAGGTCAAGGAGGATTTATGCTCAAAAAATGCACGTTTAGGTTCTTGTTTACCCTGCTCGCCATGGCTGGGATGAGCGCGGCTGCTACGATGACGCCTGTAACACCCAGCAAAGATGGCAACTGCTACCAGATCGGCACCGCTGCCGAACTTTACGGCTTTGCCGCCATCGTGAACGGAACGAATGGCAATACCGCAGAACCCGCGGCTTGCGGTGTGCTTACAGCTGACATCGTGGTGAACGAACATGTGCTGAAAAATGCGTCGGGCCAATCGTGCGTTAATACCACTAATAGTCCAGGTTCTTTCAACGCTAATGGATGTAGCCAACCAGAATATTTGAACACCCTTTACACTTGGACCCCGATAGGTACATCTAGTTCTAAGTCGTTCCGAGGATCTTTCGATGGCCAAGGTCACACTATTTCGGGGTTGTTTGATAATAACACTTCATCGGCTGCAAAATATACAGGCTTGTTCGGCTACGTTTCTGGGACGAACGCTACCGTTTCAATTAAAAATGTGGGTGTTGAGGATTCCTATTTTAGGGTGACGAGCTACGCCGGTGGTATTGTGGGTATGGTTTACAATGGCTCCGGTGAGTTGAATATTGAGAATGTGTATAGTGGTTCTGTTTTATACATCAAAGGCGAAGGTGAAGTTGGTGGACTTGTTGGCTATGTTAAAGACTGGACCTTGAATATCACCAATGCCTATAATTCGGGTTCAATATTTGGAACTTCTGGAACTACCAAGGCTATTTACGTTGCTGGCCTTGTCGGTTGTATTTCTAGTTCGGCTAGAGTGAACATAAAGAATGCTTTTAATAATGGAAATCTTAATGGATATGCTCCGCTGGTGAATTCAAATGCTACCGTCACGAACAGTTTCTACCTAGGAAATCAATCTCAAGGTGTTTATGGTGTAAATAAGTCTTCCGAAGATTTCTCCAATGGTTCTGTCTTTGCTGCTTTGCGCAGTGCTGAAGGTGGCTCCGTATGGCACCAGTATCAAGGCGATTCGTACCCGTCATTTGCGGAGAAAGAAGGTAAGACTCCTTTTGTTCCTCATAGTGCAACCTTGCATTATTCTTCTACAGAGTCGGAAACAATTTACTTTGTAGAGGGTTTGACTGCATCGCTCCCAACAGTGGATAAAAGTGAAAATCCCGTTCTGGGCTGGTATGATAACGAAGGCTTGACGGGTACCAAGTACACCGAAATCCCTGCGTCTGCAAATAGCGATTTGACGCTCTATCCGAAGGTGATGAAACTTGTGGGTGGCTGCTATGAAATCTCTGATGCGGATATGCTTTATGCATTCGCTGCTGCCGTAAACAACGGCAACGCCACCGCTTGCGGCAAACTCACTGCGAACATCGTAGTGAACCAGAATGTGCTTACTACGGCTGATGGTACGTCAAATGTTAGTTCGTCTGGCGAATATATTGGATCGAATTCCGCTTCTTTCCGCCAGTGGACCCCGATAGGTTATAATTATAGACCTTTCAAAGGCACATTCGATGGCCAGGGTCATACCATTAGCGGTCTTTATTTCAATGATCCGTCCTCCTCTGATGTTGGCTTATTCAGCTCTGTATTTGGTGACCCCAAACCTGTCACCATTGAAAACGTGGGCTTGGTTGATTCGTACTTCCGCGGTAATAGTACTGTCGGAGGTCTTGTCGGCAATGCTAAGGGTCTGGTGACCATAAAAAATTCATTCAATGCTGGTTCAATAAATGCTCAGGGTGAAATATTTGGCGGACTTGTGGGCTATTCTTGGCAAAGCTCGGCAGATGTTGTTAAATTGACGATAAGCAATTCTTACAACACTGGTTCGTTGAACGGAGGCTCTTATGGTGGTGGCCTTGTTGGGAGCGCTGTTGATTTAATTATCAGCAATTCCTACAATACGGGTTCCGTGACTGTTTCTAAGACTAATCTTGAAAACGACGACGTTAACTGTGTTGGAGGTTTTGCCGCTTCGGCAGATAAAGTAACTATTACCAATAGTTACAATTATGGCTCCGTCAGTAGTCCCGATGGAGCTCGGAAAGATGACTTTGTTACTAGCTTTAATAACGGCTCGACTGTAACTAATAGCTTCTTTATCAGTGAATGCGATTTTGAAGGTAATGGCGCCACGAAGATGTCCTCCACCCAATTCTCCGATGGTACTGTCTTTGCAGCCCTTCGCAGCGCCGAAGACGGCGAAGTGTGGCGCCAGTATAGTGGCGACGTTTACCCGACGTTCGTGGAGAAAAATGGTACGGACGCTCCGTCTCCTATGCATGTGGCGGTCTTGCATTATTCCGCAACGGATTCTGTGGCGATTGCATATACGGAAGGTACAGCGTTAACGCTTCCGACAACACTCCCGGACGGAAGCATTGTCGTTGGCGATTGGTATAAGTCGAACAGCTTGTCTGGCGACACCTACACGCAGATTGCTGCAACAGAGAATGGCGACCTTGCTTTCTATGCGAAGGCGATGAAACTTGATGGCGACGGCTACTACGAAATTGCCGATGCGGATATGCTGTTCAAGTTTGCTGAATTGGTGAATACGCAAAATTCCACGTATGGTTCTGCCAAGGTCAAGCTCACGGCCGACATCGTGGTGAATGAACATGTGCTTGCCGATGCAAATGGTGTTT